>PNAR01000330.1 GCA_003169715.1 Acidobacteriaceae bacterium
CCCCACTCAAGCCAAAACCGGGCTTGAATGGGCCACCGGCCCGTTAGATAAAATCAGCGAAGTTGGTGGAGTCTAGTCGCGGTCGAACATCGTCACTCGGCGCTGGATCATCGAGCTGAATGTAGGAGGTGGAGTTCACAAAATTCTGCGAAAAAACCGCGAGACATTCCTTTCCTGTCAAGGCTGAATCGTGCAAAATGCCTTCAATTCCTGCGTCCACCGCAATGCCCCCAAAAATCTGACCTGCTGCAGGAACGTCATAAAGCAATGGCCAGTTCCTCCAATTGTCGTACATTAGCACGCTTTTCAACTCCGCCTCCGTAGTAATCAGTTGCAACGGGAAGCCCAACCGTCGCGCTTCCAAAATCAGCGGTTTCGAGAGCCTGAACGACTTGATCAGATTAACCAACGTCGACAAATTGCTTGACGCACGAACGTCCAAAACGGACTCCAACTTTCCGCTGACTGATACGGCGCTTATCGAATCCGGCTTGGTAAGTGCCAGTTCTTCCGGCGTAAGCGATCCCACGTTCTTGTCGCGCCCAAGGACTTCCGCGAGAGCCGTGCCTTTATCAGATGCTAGGTACAGGGCGGGAAACATTGGATAGCGTGTAGGATCTATCGCGCCAACGTTGAATCGGCCGCCCGGATCGCTGAGACTGCCCTTGGCACTCAGGGGATCGAGAGAATATTTGTACTTAACGACTCTTTGCCATCTTAAAAATTGAAAACCAGATGCCGCCCCTCGAAGTGAGCTGTTTAGTTGTTCGCGGATTTTTTTTCTTTGAAAGGCCAGCTCGGAGTAGTAGCGCCAATGAAACTCAACCAGGTCTTCGTAAAATTTCTTTGACCTGACGATGTCAGAGATGCGCCCCGATTCGAGCAACTCCCATCGGCGGGTCATCTGCGCTGTTCGTTTTCGGACAAGGCCTGTAGAATGAACTGGCGGAGCTTCTTGAATCTCCCGATTTTTATCATGTCTCGGGGCGCGATGTCTCCCAAGAGCGGGTTCGGGGTTTTGAACCACAATACTGTTTTTTGTTCGTCCCTAAAAAACTGTGCAACGAGGTTAAGAGCAACAGCCCACTCTTGGATACGGTCCTGCAACTCCTTCGGCATCTTGGGCGGGTCATACCGGACCGAATGCAGCGAGATGTGCGAAGCCCTTGCCACGTCCTTCTTCCTAAAATCCAGAAGGTTTATGACCTTTTCGTAGTCGGTATCGCCGGAAGGAAAGAGACTGAGATAATCTTCCTTCGGAATAGTCTCAAACAGTGCAAGTCCGCCCATTCAATTCACTCCATTCTTATTCCACATTTAGTCCATAATTGTACCACGCCGGGTGCCCCAGGGCCTCCCTTGGGCTTGTCGAAGGGTTCGCGTCGGGTTTTGACGCTAACCTGGGTCAGCCAATACCGACGCGGCTCCCAGGTTACCGCCCAAAAACCGGGCGGAAACCTGGGGCACCGGGCATCTCGAAGCGCAGCCGCATGCGTTCGAGGCATTCAATAAAAAGCTAGCAATGCCCATGTGGGTCGGACACTCTTGTCCGACGCCTCTGACGTTGGTGTTGGGGTTGGTTCTAACCAAGCCCGGCCGGATTCGTGGAATCGTTTCAATCCGCCCGTCATGCGAGACACCATGCGCTCGACAGCGATGCGCTGTCAGTGAGCCCAGAGCCTACTGAGCTTGTCGAAGGGTGAGCGCCAAAGAACGGCGCGAACCTGGGCACCGGCCATTCACCCCAAACCACCGACTAACCCTCGTCATTCCGAACGGGCGCAGCCCGGAGGAATCTGCTTTTCCATTCCGCCCAGACGGTTGGCCGATTCTAAATTTCGCGTTCTTTGCGAAATTAGAGTGGGGATGTTGGACGCTGGCGCAACCAGCATGAAGTCCCCGTGCGCGGTGAACCTACGCAATGCAGTGACGGTGTCGCAACAGCGCACGGGGAAACGCGTAGCCCAGCTTAGTCCCGCACGAATGAATGAGGTGTGCGCCACTCTGCGCTTCTCCCTGGGTTGCGATGCAAACTAGGGATTGGGGACGTTCCGTCTGTCCTCTGAATCTCCCTGTCCATCGGTGGAATTGCCCCACTCACACCAAAAACAGGCTTGAATGGTACTCTCGTGCGAGGCCACCCATCTCCTGTGTATAATTATCTATTCTTATGCATTCCCCTCCCACCAATTTACGCGAAATGAACTCTAACGTTTACGCACTTCGAAAGCCTTCCCTTTAGCTCCCTACTACCGCTTAGTAATTTATTGGTGACAACCCGAATTCAATGGTTACTTAGCCTTTTGGGGGCTAAGTTGGAGGCGTTCGTGAAAAGTCGAAACTCTCGCGATAGGGCAGTTCCGGAATTCCGTGGAATTCGCAAAATCGGCGGAGCCGCCTCAGTTTTCTGCGATGAAGCCGGGTTCACTGGGAACAATCTGCTCGACAGCGCGCAAGAAGTCTTTGTTTTTGCGGGAGTTGCAATGCCCGGTGAGCGAGCAATTGAGGTCGTTGAACGCACACGACGCGATTTCAGGCTTCAAGGTAAAGAACTCAAAGGAAGTCGGATGTTAAAAACCGAGGCAGGTCGCCGGGCAATAACCGCCATGCTGGAGGGATGCGCTGAACAGGCGCGGCTAGTGTCTCATTTAAAGAAATTTGCGCTCGCATGCAAATTCTTTGAATACATCTTTGAACCTGCATTGGCCGAGCAAAATTCACTTTTCTATAGTGTTGGATTTCACCTGTTCATTGGGAATCTCATGTTTGCCTTGTTACGAACAAGAGATGAATCCGCAGAGGTAATATTTGGAGAATTTTCAACATTTATGCGAGAAGGTAAGCTTGAGGCACTCGAAAAAATATTCCCACAACCAGGCAACGTAGAGTGGACTTCAAATCCGCTCGCCGCTATATCTCTCTTCGCGATGACAAATAGAGCAGCTTTGCAATCGGAACGGGAAAGGACTCACAGTGCGACCGTTCTGAATTGGATTTTAGACTTGACTACGACATCGCTCTTTAGCGTCTTGCGTTATTGGGGCGAGGTGTACGACGAAATTGACGTCTTTTGTGACAAATCAAAACCATTGGAAACGGAAATTGACATCCTAAAAAACATGGTTGGTCGCCGCGACCATATCCGTATGCAAATGTTTGGCAAGGATACCCAATTTACGTTCAACCTCATTCGTGAGCCGTCGCTAGTTGATTCTAAAGATTACGCCGGGGTGCAGATTGCAGATGTTTTCTCCTCAGCTGTCGCGAGCGCATGGCAAAAAAATTATTGGCAGCAAGCAGATTCGACCGAAAAACGATGGCTGGATATAACCTTGCAATGTCATCTTGAGGACAACGTGTGGCCAGATTTGGAAAAAATCAATCTTAAAACCCGCTCGGGTTTCGTCAATGCCACAATCTTGCTTGAATTGGCACAAAGAAGTCTGAAAAAGGAAAATCTGTTTCGCGAAATGCCGGAATTTATCGCTATTTGCAATTTGGGATTTCAGGATTTCCTTCGAACCAATCGTAAACAGCGCCGGTTAAAGTAGTAGTTGGGGCGAGTGGCCTTCGACACCAGCGAAGGCCTAAACCCCGCTGTTCGCTTTGAAACGACTGTCGCGAAACCGCTAACTTCTTCAGTTAGCTGGAACTGTTTTCGATTTGTGGCTTCTCTCAACGTCCGCAACAGCGTTTAAACTTCTTGCCGCTCTTGCACGGGCACGGCTCATTTCTTCCTATTTTCCGGCCTTCCGCAGTCATGGGCTTGCCCCGAAGTTGAGCCGCCTGGCTTTCTAACTCTGGATCGTACCGCCGCTCGTAATTGGCAAAAACGATCACGTCAACGAGGCGCGGACTCGTCGCTAAACACCCCAAACCTAGCCAAACGTCTGCGTTTGATTTGTATTTGGCGACCTCCGACAGCCAGAGCAGCTTCTCTCTGAGAATTGACGGTGAGCTAGGTTCGCAAAGAACTGTGATTCCGCTACGAGTTTCGGCCATGGGTAGTCTCATGTCGTGCGGCTGTTGATCGGCTTGGGTCTTTCCTTTCGTGAGCCTTAGAGCTTTTATCAAATCGTCAGCGCCCTGACCGGACAAGTCGTAGAGGAAGAAGATGGCATCCGTGAACTTGGGCTCCCTTGTGGCCTTGACCTGATCGATTAATGTTTGGAAGTCCTCATTCCTCCATGTGGAGCGCAGCTTATCCGCAGCATCGGTGCGTGGAACGGAGCCTCGTACAACTTGAAAATTTGCGTCTATTAGCTGCGCAAAGCTACCGTCTAGTATTTTTGTCGTGCCTTCGCCTCTAAAGAGCTTATGCCCGAGGTGGTAGCCCAGCAGGCTCATTTCCGAATCGGCCTTGAAGTAATGATTCAGGGCGACTCTTTGGCGGAGATAATAAGCGAACTCGAATGGATCTCGGAGGTAGAACGTGAGAACATCGAGGTCCAGTATGCTTAGTGCAATGGGGGTGGGGTCATTCGCTTGCTTTCTCAAGTAGACGTCGACCTGATGCGTAACCGCAGGGTAGCTGTCGACGGTTACGCAGAGGATATACGCCTCGTCGATTGGTTCGGTAAGTTGTAGCTCGGCACCCTCGACAAATAATTTGTTTTTGCCATTTCTTAACACAGTTCTGCTCAAAAGCCCTTGTTCGTAGGCTTCCTGAACCGCCAGTTCAAAATCGGCTACCAACTTCTTCTCATCTCCACGTTTCGCTACTTCCGTTAATCGCTTTGATTTAACTTGCGCAATTACGGCCTTGTTCCCCACAATCGCAAGGACGTCGATGTCAGTGATAGCTTGACCTTTCCGCTCTATGATCTGGACGTTCCGATAAACTTTGCTGGCACCACACGTGCTGGCCAAAAGCTCCGCTGTAACCTCTTCCGCAAAGTCTCCTCGATGCCGAAGTGCCGCATCCTTGTACTCGCGGTCTCGGTTCATCCAATAGAATGGCGACTCATATATGGCCTCAGACAAATTGAACGCGATTGGCAGGAACCACCGTCCGTCGCCGAGCCTGATGATAGGCCTTGATTGGGCCTCGTTATATTGGCCCGGCAATTCAAGAGCCGCGTTCGTAGCAGCTGGCGCGAGCGAGAACACTTCAAGGAATCGTCGAACGGCCCTTGGCGAAAATTCTGACAGGTCACTTTCGCCAAAGCAGAATACCGATAGTCCCGCCGTACAGAATTCTGCAAAGTTTGGTCGTGATGCCTGGAAAAGATCGTTGAACTTGCGTTCGTGCAGCGTTTTTAGTTTTCGTGCAATATTTGCCATTTCAGCGATGTCAACGCCGACTTGTTTGCGGAGCCAAGGGGTGTCGTTCTTGTATTTCTTAACCGCGAATTCTTGGTATTGGAAATCGTATGCGCCCGAGGCTGAGTAGAAGATCGGTTCAGCCATCGTGACCCCTTGGCCGAAAATCTTCCTGTAGTTCTCCTGCGGAGTGCCATCCCCCCGGCCGTGCGAAACGAGCCTGTTAATTTGTTCTAAGAACGGTTCGTGGTATTTCTTATGAAGTTCTTCAAACATCTGATAGGTCAGTTCGAATCGCTTTGCGGATTCGCCCTCGGTGGGAACTGTGAGATCGACTGCGTGTTTAACAAACAGACCCACAAGAAGGGTCAATTCCTGAATATTGAGGTGCTCTCTCGGATTAATATCCGCAATCTCTTCTGGCAGGAGGAATAGGTCACGCAGCAGAATGAGCGCCAGCGTATACAGATAGCCGCGCTCGCGCGTAAGCGCCTCGATCCTACTTACAATCGTCTTCAAGTCGCCTCTCGGTTCGATTTCAGAGTACAGCTATCAATGGGCTAGCGGAAGAAACGCGGCTACACCACACCCGCGAGGTCGGTCAGCAATACCGACGCGGCTCCCAGGGTTACGGCCCAAAAACCGGGCGGGAACCTGAGTGCACCAGCCCCCAGGTGCGAAGAGCCAAACTCGCGACGCGCTATGTCGCAGATTTTCAGGACTAGCGGCATCCATGCCGTAGACCCATGGATCACCCGCCGGAAGCTGCACTTGCACGGATCCGAAGGCCAAATGTCCCATGGCCCAACTGGCAGCCTAAATCCCCACCGTTTCTTCCAATCCCCCAAAACTTGTCAATAGGCAGGAATGACACGACAGCATCTAAGCTGAGCAAACGAATGGAAATATATTTCTCTAAACCGTGGCGCATTTACTCCCCGCAACTTGATATAATAAAAGTATAGCTTAGAGAATTGAGCTAACAAATTCGACCGGATCAGGCGCGGCTTCTCTCACGAGCCGCGCTTTTCTTTTACCCAACCTTTTCGAACAAACATGCACAGCTCTTGGGAGAAATGTGCCCGAAATAAACGAGGAACACACAAATGGATGAGTGCAAGCAATTTAGAACTCTCAAAGAACGGGGAGAATACGTCGAGCTTCGCTTCATGGTTCAGGCCATGCTCCATGGATTCCAGGTTTCAAGGCCATGGGGCGATTCCTCCTCTTACGATATCGGGGTTGAGTGCGGCTCCCGCATCTTGAGAGTTCAGGTGAAATCCACCGCTAACCGCACTGGTGTGGGATACTGCTGTAGCTTCAGGCCCAATATCCGCAGGAAAAAGAAGTACTCGGTTGAACAGATAGAGTTCTTTGCCGCCTACGTCATTCCGCAAGACGCGTGGTACTTAATTCCATCTTCCGTCCTGCTCGAACTGCCTCGCCAACAAGGCGTAAGGCTCTGCCCCATGGGACCACACAGAAAACCCTACTACAAATTCGAATGCTACCGGGAAGCTTGGGATCTACTGCGCGGGGATTAAACCTTCAATGCGGGTGCCCCAGCCTTTCGCGTTCTTTGCGAAGGCTGGGTCTTTCAACGGAACTTATCGCAGGCGGTAGGGCCTTCCACGGTACATGCCGACTCGCTCGACGCCACGAATTTGGACCAACTGAACGCTGATATTGTCGCCACCATCCACCTGGTTGGCGAGGCCAACGAGTTTATGCGCGGCAGCGTTGAGATCCGCGCTGTGAGTCACGATAGTTGCCATTTCAGATGGAGTGACGGCGCCGTGGAGGCCATCGGAGCAAAGCGCGAGCACGTCGCCAACAAGAACTTGATGCTCGCTGGTCTCGACGTTTACGAACATCTCACCTCCGATCGACCGGCTGAGTACGTGGCGAGTTGGAGACTGAGATGCTTCGTGGCTCGACAACAAGCCCATCCTGAGTTGCTCCCCCGCGACGGTATGGTCTCGCGTGAGTAGCGAAGCGTGAGCCCGCCGGATCAGGTAGCAGCGCGAGTCGCCCACATGCGCGATGGAGGCGCGATCAAATCGCAGAGCGCAGCCCACGAAGGTTGTGGCCATGGCGGCGCGCCCGAGATTTGACTTCATGCCTGCCTCGTACACTTCCAGATTTGCGGCTTTGATCAATCGAGAAAGCAACGCCGAATGAGGTTCTTCACCCGGGGCTTCGCGAAATCCCGCGAGCACACTCTCGACCGCGGTATGAGATGCAACTTCACCTTTGTCCTGGCCCCCGACGCCGTCCGCAAGTGCGAAAAGCCATCCATGAGAACGCACGAGCATCGGCGTGCTGGGGATGAAGTGCCCGAGGTAGTCCTCGTTGTGAGGACGAACTCTGCCTGTATCCGAGAGTTCGGCGAAGTCAACGTCCAACGTAGGATGAGTTACCAAATGATCCTGTCCGAGAGTCTCCGGGTTTCGATGGCGATAATTCATGTTACCAACAGAATTACGGAGGGCAGTTGCCCTGAAAAATTCCGAAATTACTTGTCGGGCTTCGCTCGACCGGACAGCCGAGGGCGACTGTCCCTACGCGTGCATGGCATGGTACACGAGCACGGCGAAAGGCGGACGCATTTTACTGCGCCCGCCCATAGTTATTGCGTTAACGTAATCATTATGACGCGGCCGGAATTCGCTCCTCCACCAGCGTGGTGCGGCCACTTCTTTTAGTCATGCGAGTGAAGAAAATCCCGCCATAGATTGCCCAGACTAGAGCGACTCCCAGCGCAAGCAACGGCTCCATTTTTGTTCCGTATCCCATGAATGGACCGATCACATAAAAAGCCATGCAGGCAAGGTTTGCGAGAAGACCAAATATTGGGATGATCAGATGCCGGACGACCTTGAACTTCGGGTGGTTGTGGTAGCAAACGATACAAGTGATGCAGCTCAGCATGTACAGAAGGAACGTTCCGAAGTTCGATGCGAGCGTTGTCGTCAAAAACGTATTTGGCAGCGCTGCCATTTTGTCATGCGTGGTATATCCAAAGCTGGACCAGAACCCATGGGGCAAGGCTGCGATAGCGGAATCCGCGGGGGCAGAACCGTCTCCGAAGTAAACCAATACGGTGATGCAGCCCACGATTGCGGAGATGATAGCCAGGGTCCAAATGGCCTTATGAGGGGTGAGGTTTCTGGAATGCAGCGCGCCCATGGAATCGGGCAACTCTTTATCCTTTCCCATGGCGTACGTGACGCGAGCTCCGGTATTGATGCAAGACAAAGTAGTGCCGATCAATGCGAGAAACACTGTCGCCGCTTCGACCAGCATGAAGATGCGTCCGTGCCCAGCGCCAAACAGGGCATCGCCAACGACGATCATCATGTCACCTATGGGCGCCGCCGAGGCACTGGCAAAGCCCATGGGATAGCCGCTATTGAGGAAATAGTTCGCCGCGAAGTACTCAAACAAATAACAGAAACAGCCTTGAACGAGAAGCGACGTGATAACCGCAATGGGCACGTCGCGTTTGGCGTTCTTGGCCTCACCTCCCATGGAGGTTACAGATTCAAATCCCACGAGAATCAGAATGGCAATCGTAGCTTGGACGAACATCCATCCGAAATTGTGTAAGCTGACCACCGACTTGGCATTCGGATGCGAAACAAAAGCACCGGTGGAATCTTTTTCGGGGTAGTCAATCTTAAAAGGAACCGGCTTTCCGGCTGCGTCGAGCGCGCACTGAGGCGTGCCGTCGGCGGCGCGGGTGATGGTGTCAGTACTAGCTCCGCTCACCATCGTTTTCGTGGTGGCGAACTCGCAACTAAAAGCGGCGCTGGTTTGCGGATCGAATTGGTACGCCGTGCTCCCGGGCGGATGATTGATGCGGAAACCCAAGGCTACAACTGTAAACACCAGCAAAGCACTGATCTGAATCACATTGATGCCGATGTTAATTGAGGTTGAACCGTTTACGCCGCGATGAGCAATATAGGCGACCGCGAATGAGAAGAAAATCGCAATGGCCATCATGAACATTGGCCCGGGATTAGAGGCGCTCATGAAATTAGGCCAGATGGTGCCGACGAGATAGCCAGATATCACGCCGATAACGCCGACCATCACTCCCGGATAGATCCAGTAGTAAAGGTGTGAGCCCCATCCGACGATGAATTTCGCTAAACGTGCGTAGGGCCATGCCGTTTCGTGATTGAGAAACGATTGTTCGGCGAAGTAATAGGAACTGCCGGTACCGGGATAGAGCTTGGCCATCTCCGCATAGCAAACGGCGGTGGCAAGACAGAGTAGGATCGCAAACAGAATACCGATCCACATGGAAGGCGCCGTTGCGCCTGCCGCCCCTTGTCCCGCAAAAGTCAACCATAGGAATGCGCCCGGCGCGATTAGCGCCATCGCATTCATCGTCAACCCCGTCAGGCCCAGGGTTTTCTGCATTTCTACTGGAGCATCGGCCATGTGACTTCTCCTTCGAAGCGGGATTCGGACGTCGTCGTCCGATTTCGATCTAAAACCGTTCCTACTAGCGCGGACTCGGCTTGGGGGCTTTTCGATCTGGCACCCAAGCCGGCCCGCATACTATCGAACACCTTTCTTATTGCGCCGTGCTAAATGCCTAAATCAAGCGCACCGCAAACCTGCTGCCCGGTGAGGCCTTGCTAAACCAAGCCCGGTAGCAGGTCCTTCGCGCTTTAAAACATGAAGCCTGCTTCAACCACCCCGCGCGGCTGATTGGCGCTCAGACCGTTCGTACCGAAGCCGTCTCCGGCCGTCATGCTCGTCGCATGGACAATCGCCAGGTCTCCGCGCAGAAAGAATGCATCCTTGCGATAAGTTGGGGTGATCGTGAGTCCAAAGGCACCGCTGCCGGGACCGTACATCAAATTCACCGCACCGTTGCTGGCGCTTCCCGAGCTCTTGATGTATTCAATCCGGGGCGCCAGCGAAAATCCATGCTTGAAGTTGTAGGTCATCAAGAGAGCGCCACTCTTTGTGCTCGCGCCTTGCGCGATCCCAATGCTCGCGTTCGTCGGAACGTCGGTGTATTGGAAATACGGCTGCACCACCCAATTTCCTTTGGTGTAGGTATAAATCAGGTTGTAGATCTCCGAGTTATTCAGGGTCACAGGTGTTGCCAACGTGTTCTTTGCGTAGGAACCTGCGTTACCCATGCCTACAAAAGACAAGCTGTTTGCGGCATTGAATGCGTAGGTTGCCGAACCCGAGAGCCATGTGTAGCGGTTCGAATAAAAACCGTCATTCCAGCTTAGCGCCAGGGCCCACTTCTTGTAGGCCTCGTTGAGCTGAACGCCCCTATTGACGGCGTTCTCCTGGTTCCAGGGAAGGCCACGCTCGACGTTCATGTTTTCGAAGCTGAACGTGTACTCCGCGCCGATCAGGGTCGGCAGCGCGCCGATTTCTACGTTAAAGTTCCCTTTAACCAGCTTCAGGTAGCCTTGCGGAAACGGCCCATAGATGTTCTTGATCGTGTCCGAGGTTGAGAGGAAGGGCACCCCGATCGCGGGTAAGTTGTAGGCGCCGCCCTGCAAGTAGAACTGCCACCAGCCAGAAGTCTTTTGCACAAAAATTTGTGCGTTGCTGATGTCATAGTGCGTCGCGTTGTCACCGCTAACATGATTTCCTTCGGTCCAGCCAATGCCACTCAAAATTCCCGTAACCGCGAGTTTTCCGTCCTCAACCTCGTGAGGTACTGCGGTTTGTAGCGGCCCCGACATCGAAGGCATGGGCAACGGCTGTGCGGCAGCCGTGGCTGGCGTGGGCGGGGGAGGAGCAGTGCCGCCAGCCGGAGCGGAGCTGGGCGCAGTCTGAGGATCCGAGGAGGCATTTTGTCCAAAGGACGCAATGACCGCCAGCACGACGAATATCAGCACAGTTGAAACCACGAATCGTGTACGCAAAGTTAATCTCCTTTTTTGGAATGCTCGGCAATTTACCGACTTCCATGGCGCATCAACGTGAAAATTCCACGCGAAGACAGAGGTCTCGAACCAAATTCAATATTCCCTGCGAAACGTCACTCAGGGCTCTTATGAGCGACGGACCACAAAAGTTCTGGGTGCAAAAGTATTGGGGACTCAGGTGGATGTCCAATTGATTGTTTTTTTAATGAGCATTAAAAATACTTTGAAAAGTAAAATCTATGGCCTGCATAAGCAGAAGTGTTAACCGCTGAAAGGAAAGAGTATGGCGAGTACCGAGTTAGCGGAAATGACCGAGCTTTGAATCAGGCAAATTAGTTTTGTGAATGGGATCTACGGTTGACCTCACGGCGGGGTGGCACGCCTTATCGGCAATCAGCGCACACTTCGCCTCGTAACGCCTCCAGTCCCTCTTTGAGTATGATAGGAACCATGAGGACGGCGGCCAGTGAGTCAGCCCACCACCACCCAAATAGAGCATTAAGACCCAGCCCACAAAGCAGGATCGCGGATAAATAGGCACAGATTGAGGTTTGCCGCGAGTCCGCCCGGAGTGCGCCGCTGCCAAGACTTGCAGCTGTTTTCCGCTTAAGACGAGCCAGCACTGGCATTACGATCAGCGAAAGGATCGCAAGCGCGATACCGATGTCGCTCCGCTCGGGTTCTCGCCGGATCAATAGAGTTCTCACTGAACCGAATGTGACGTAGGCCGCCAGAGCCATGAAGCTTATGCCGACTAGCCGCAATGCCCGGCGTTCTACTCTCTCGATTTCATGACCGGAGCGCTCTGCGCGAAGCCGCCATAATAGGATTGCTCCAGAGGAAGTTTCTATCAGGGAATCGAATCCGAACCCAATTAACGCCACGCTTCCGGCGAAGGAGCCAGCGGCGATTGCAATTGCACCTTCCAGCAGATTCCAACTGATCGTCAAGTATTCAAGGTAAATACCCCTTTCCAGATGATCAGACCGTGTGGCCGATTCTTTCGCCATTCACCGATGCTATAGCAGACCCCGTATTTGTAGCAGCGTGGCCGAAGCGGGCTTAATTTTCATATCCATTTGTTAATGGTTACCCCCGATTACTATGGTGGTTCTATTCCCTTTCGCGTTATTGCCCGCGTCCCCTGCCATACCTATAATTGAGTCACTCTGGTAAGGATTCTCTCTTCAGGTTGCGGGTAGGCGTCCGCTGAGGTGTGTTTTCCTCCTGTTTTGTGATCGGTTTGCCATGCGAAAACGCCTGCAACTCGCCTTGATGTCCATTGCTGCCATCGCGACCTTCCTTTCGGTCATGCCCTGCGTGCAGGCTCAGGCCTGGACGCCAGAGGTCATCACTGCCACGACCGACGATAGCGGCCACAAGGTTTATGTGAATGATTCGGTTCAAGCCCCGGTGAAGCGAGCACACCCTTCGACTTACGGGCAGAGTTCGCTCGTGTATTGGAGTGGAACCGACCATCGCTGGAAGCCCGTTCCTGCGGCAAACGTCCGTTCCGCCCGCTCTGCGGCGGACGAAGTGAAAATGATTCTTTCGCGCCGCTCGTCCGATAGTCCGGCGTTTCAACGGCCTTCCGGACAAGCTTTTACCCAGCCCGAAATAGATGCCGCCATTAATCAGTCGGCGCTTCAACACAATGTTGACCCGAATTTGGTCCGGGCCTTGATTAAAGTCGAATCGAATTTTAATCCCAACGCCGTTTCGCCCAAGGGAGCGATGGGACTGATGCAGCTCATGCCGCAGACGGCGCGAGAATTGAATGTAACCAACCCCTTCGATCCGCAGCAAAACGTGGATGCGGGCGTTCGTCACCTGAAACATTTAATGGAGAGTTATGGCGGCGATGTGAGCCTGACCCTCGCCGCTTACAACGCTGGGGCGGGCGCGGTGGCGCGGAGTGCGGGCATTCCAAATTTCCGGGAGACCCGCAATTACGTGACGCGGATTACGAATCTCTATCACGGCGCGCCCGGAGAAATTACGCGGAACTTGAGGGTTCCAGCTTACTCGCCAGTAATGGTTCAACGAGATGCGAGCGGAGTTCTTTATATGAGTAACACGGATTGAAAGAACGCATCTCAGTAGTACGACGTTAATTGTAAACAACGGTTTCGGCAGCGATTGCGGTCTAAATACATTGAAGAACCCCCATTCAAGCCACCGCCGGTTGTGCGGCAACGCTGCCTTCGTGATTCTGTTACTGTCGCTGCCCGCCCTCGCCAATATTTATAAATCCGATTCCTGGGCGCACGGGCAGTTTGCCATCGCGGAACACAAGCGCCAGGAATTGAATCAGCATCCGCCTGAGCGCCAAACTCGCCGCGAGTATCAAGACGTCATTGATTCCTATCGCCGGGTTTACTACGGAAGCCCGGCATCGTCCAAGGCGGACGCCAGCGTATTTGGGGTGGCGGACGTGCTGGCCGGCATGGGACGGCGATTTCACGAAGCAAAAACATTGCGTGCGGCCGTCGCGCAATATGAATTTTTGCGTCGGGAATATCCCGGCAGCAAATATCGCTTCGAGGCACTATTTAATATCGGCCATATCTACGCCAATGATCTCGATAGCCCGGATCGCGCGAAGAACGCTTTTGAGGAATTCGTAAGAAAATATCCGCGAAATCACTTTGCAGACGAGGCGCGTGCCGCTCTTGCGAATCTGCCTGGACCATCCGGGAAAATGAAGGAAAGTGAGGTTGCCGACGGTTCTAGTTCCAACTCTAAGACGGAACTAAGTCCCGCACCAGCAGACGCCAGGCCACGAGTTGCGATTCAAACTGTAGTGCCGGAAGATACCGGCAAGCCTGCTCATATCATCTCCATCCATCACTGGTCGAAAGATGGCTATACCAAGGTGGCAATTGATCTGGATCATCCTGTCTCCTACAAGTCGCAGCGCATTGAAAATCCGGATCGCATTGTTTTTGATCTCGATGCCAATCTTTCGAGGAAGCTGATCGGCGAGACAGTTGATGTTGGCGACGACCTGCTTAAGGAAATCCGAGTGGCGCAGTTCAAGCCGGATCGCGCTCGCATAGTACTGGAAACGGGGGATCACTCCGACTTCAGTGCATCCGTCGAGCCGCATCCAACACGCCTGCTTATTAATCTCAAAGACAGCCGCATCCAGACGCAAGGACTTGAGAACAAAGATATTGAAAGCAGCGGGAATGTTTCGCGCGACGATAAAGACCGTCCGGGTTTGAAGCAGGCATCCGTAGATGTCAGGCCACAAAACGCGGCGAGATCCGCGATTCCCCTCAAGCGAATCGTCGAGGCCGACGAGGACGATACGGTCGCGAAGGTGGACCCAATCGCTCCGCCGCCCCCGGAGATACGAAAATCCCCTCTGCCGTCTTCCAAAACGCGCACGCCACTAAATCACCGCAAGGCGCGGCAGTTGGATGTGCGAGAGGCACAACCGACGGCGAGCGGCGACCGGTCTCTAATCCGCGCCTTGGGCTTGAAGATTGGGAAGATCGTGATAGATCCAGGACATGGCGGGTACGACACCGGAACTATCGGTCCGAACTCCCTCGAAGAGAAAGATCTCGTGCTTGACGTTAGCCGCCGCCTCGGCAAGCTGCTGGAATCCAGACTAGGCGCTCAGGTTGTTTATACGCGGAAAGACGATACGTTCGTGCCGCTCGAGACCCGCACTGCGATTGCGAATCAGGAACAGGCGGACCTCTTCGTTTCGGTGCATGCCAATTCCAGCCATGACCCTGCCGCGCGGGGAGTCGAGACTTACTACCTGAACTTCAGCTCTTCGCCGGACGCCCTCGAAGTCGCGGCACGCGAGAATGCGGTCTCTGAAACTTCAATCCACGAGCTTCAGGATTTGGTGAAGCAGATCGCGCTAAAAGAAAAGATCGAAGAATCTCGAGAGTTTGCCTCCGACGTTCAAGAGGAATTGCACAGCGGTCTGTCAGTCAGAAATCCCGGTCTCCGCGACCGTGGCGTGAAGAAGGCGCCTTTCATTGTGCTTATCGGCGCCAACATGCCATCCATTCTGGCTGAGATTTCTTTTGTGAGCAATCCGGGCGATGAGCGGCGGTTAGAAACAGCGGCATACCGCCAACGGATCGCCGAGTCGCTCTACCGCGGCATTTCGAAATACGTCAGCGGACTGAGCGGAGTAAAGGTCGCGAGCAAAATCGAAAAGACCTCAGTACAGTAAGAGGAATGGGGTCTTAAGCTGCTAGCAATAATAGAGGTATCCCGCTCTGCAAAGAAGGATATCTGAAGTAGGCTAGAAGTATGGCCACAGCAACCCCAAATCAAATAAGCGACGGAAAAGTTCAAGCTAGGGCAAAGATGGCCGGCTTTATTGACCGCGTTATTGAGACGATCCAGTCGGCGCCCAAGCCAAAAACGCAAGAAAGCGATCGGACTACTTCCTCCGCAGAGAATCCCGCAAAAGAGTAGCGTTCTTTTCGAATTCTGCAATTAGTTCTTTTTTTACCTCGGCAGGCAGATGGGCCCCGTGCTTTCCTAGCAGGCGCTTGAAGCAGCAATGTCTCCCTTTTGGCCTGCGGCGTGAAATTCCTCGATAATTTCCTTGGCTAACTTAGGATCGCGTGAGGAAGGGGACATCCGATTACATTTCTATCATGTTTGCCGGGGCGCTTCATTGCAACGGTAAATATCCAACGGAACGACCGTTTGGAAACTTTAATTCCCTATCTGTAGTCTAATAATGAAGGTATTTGCACGGCTTTCCATGAAAATCCTCAGATTCTTGTTTTTCTTCGCTGTGTACGGAATATCCGCTTTTGCTCTTGCAGGTCCGCCGACTGCGGTGAATGCAAAGGCCGCCTCCATCCTTCCAACGGAGTTCGCTGGATGGAACCTTGTTGGCACACTTCAAACTAGCAAAGACCCGTCTGTTGCCGATCCAGTTAATGCGACTGTGTTAAAGGAATACGGTTTTACCGGTTTCAACTCCGCCGTCTATACCCGCGATGATGGACGCAAGTTAACCGTACGAGCCGCCCAGTTTCAGGATGCAAGTGGCGCGTATGGTGCCTTCACTTATTACAAAAGCCCGCAGATGCAGAGAGAAAAAATTGGCGACCAGGGCGCGTCGTTTAATGAACGAGTTCTGTTTTATCGCGGCGACATCGTTATTGACGCCCAATTCCAAAAGCTTTCGGCAATGTCCGCCGAAGAGTTGCGCGATTTGTCTGCCGAACTTCCCCCGCCTCCGGCCAATGCTGCCGGGCTGCCGGGACTTCCCGTATACCTGCCCACGAAAGATTACGTAAAGAATACCGCGAAATACATCGTGGGTCCGGCGGCGCTGGAAAAGCTGGGCGCTCCCCTCAGTGCGCAACTCGTGGATTTTAATGCGGGTGCGGAGGTTGTACTCGGAGAGTACAGCACTGAGGATGGTCAGGCCCGCATGACGCTTATTTCTTACCCGACACCGCAAATTGCGATGGCGCATCTGCGCGGAATTGAGGATGCGAAACAGCAAAGCGCGCAAGGACCTCCGGCGCTGGATCCGGCCACCACGTTCGATAAGCGTACCGGGCCGATCATTGTCGTGGTCAGCGGAGCGATTTCGAACAGTGATGCGAAGTCTCTACTCTCCTCGGTGAATTATGAGGCCGACGTTACCTGGAACAAGAACACGTACTTTTCCCGAAGAGATGATCCCGCGAATTTCATCGTGAACGTCATCTATCTTTGCGCGATTCTTGGCTGCTTTGCAATCGTTTCCGGTATCGCTTTTGGGGGCATTCGAATACTGGCCAGGCGGCTCTTTCCGGACAAACTGTTCGACCGTCCGGACATGGGAATAATTTCCCTGCACCTGTCGGGGGACGCTCAGCCTTCCACAATCGCTGACGTAAGTCCATCAATCAAGACGGGTTAGGGGTATAAAGTCAAAAAGCGTCTCACAATGGTGCAGTTACCGGCGATGTTTATATTCTTTGTAAGCCATTGAAAGTAAAGGTATTTATTTCGTAAAAATTCCTTGACACCCCCTTTGTAGCCCCATAAGATTTCGCCAGAAAGTTTTGACGGTAATCCTCCGTTGGAACTATTCTCCCTTGAAAGAGAAGGTCGCCCATGTTGCCGGGCGGCCTTTTCGTTTTCGCGTCAATTTTGGCGCAAGAGGTCACAGGTTAGTAGCGTTGCAACACTGCGCGCTTTATTCCCCGATTTCGCTTTCGAGCGCGGTCAGGGTTTCGTCGTCCACATCCCATTTCTTTAAGATTTTGAAAATTGTTTTTGACGCGAAGCCGGCGCGCGTTAACTGCCGGAAAATGCGTGCTGCATGCTTTTGATTTTCGGGCTTTTTGAGACGCTTGCGCCGCATGTAATCTCGCGCCTGTTTTGCGTCGCTTACCTCCTCGTAGACAAACGCCACAGCTTTTTCGATTACTTCGCTATGAACGCCTTTGATTTTCAGGTCGGTAATTACACGCCTCCGGCCGAATTTCTCGTTGTCACGCCGGAAAGAGGAATACGCAGACGCGTATCTGGAATCGTTAAGATAGCCTTGATCTTTGAGCTTGCGAATCACAAGCTCCACCAGCGTTTGGCCGTATTCAGTATCGGCTTCGACCCGCGGACGCAGCAGGCGTTTTAACTCCGCGACGGATCGCATGCGCCGCCCTAATGCGCCGACGGCATATGCATAGAGTTGCTCTTCGGAGTCAGTCTTCTTTGGTCGAGGGAAAGGCATCAGAATTAACTGGCGTTATTCAAAATCCGCCAAAACGTCGGAGAAAAAAGATGAACCGCCGCACGCCAGATCCTTCGCGGCCTTTCGGCCGCTCAGGATGACGTCAAAGACTTCAGTATCATTTTACCGGACGTCATCCTGAGCCGGTTTTAACCGGCGAAGGATCTCGCGTGTGGCGGAAGGGTGCCGGTGTCCAGAAAACTTTACGCCCGGCAGCGGGGATTCGCCCAGTTTTTCCGCACAAAGGCATGCAGTTACTTCTGTGCAAAACTAAAGTGACTTTGGACTTGCGTTTAACGCTCGAAGAACGGTACCATTCAAGTGTTCCCAGCGGCCGTGCTTTCTAGCTGGCCCTCCGCGCCCCGTAGCTCCTGGCGCCAAATGGACAGGATCCAAACGGACACAGATTCCAGACGGAACAATTGATCCAGAGCAAAACGATTCATACGAGAACGATTCAACGGACGAGTTTTTTTACGCGAGGTCGCAGCCGCATTGGGGTTTCACACCTGCGAGCCATGTGCGCGCAGCGAAGCATTCCCGGTAATCGCGTCATATAACAGTAAACAAATAAATGGTCGTCTTCGGACGGACATAAGCACAGAGTATAAAACGAGAAAAATATGAATGCTGGACCAAGTCGCCCCTCCAACGGAGGAGGCAGAAACAGACGGAGACGCAGTCGCCGTCCATCAAATCGTAGCGGTCAGCCGTCAGGCCGCGATCGCAATGAACAAAACAGTATCTACAGCGCGCCCATGGACCACAGTTACAGGGCGAACATGGGGGGTGGGAATGGTTCGCGGCTAGGGCGCGTGCGTCCGGGCTTTGCGGCGGCCTATGCTCCCGCCGATCCGGACCCGTTGCCGTTCCGGGAGGACGCAAGTTCGCGCATCTTCGCGTTTGTGGACGACCTATTCTTCCAGGCCAAGATTCAGGAAACCGCGCGCAAGCTCAACGTAAAGGTCGAATTCTGTAAGGCGGAAAAAGACTTGCTAGAGCGTATCAAGCTGAATGGCGAGGAGAAACCTTCGCTGATCATCTTCGATATGAACAATGCCAACGCCAAGCCACTGACCCTGATTCCGAAACTGAAGGCGAAATTAAAGAAGACTTCGGTGATTGGCTTCCTATCCCACGTTCAGGGCGATCTCAAGCAAAAAGCGCATGAAGTGGGGTGTGACATGGTGCTTCCGCGATCGGCGTTTTCGCAGAACCTTCCTCAATTACTTCGCAAACATGGGGCCCCCGAAGAGGAATCTGTAGGGTAATTAAAATTGAGTAAGTGGGTAATTTTGTGATTGAGTAATTTAAACTCCGTCTTTATGCGGGTCTGGTTTAAATTGCCCAATCACAAAATTACCAAATTGCTCAATCTAGCTGGGGAAGTGGAAGTGCACGTCCTGCCGCGAAGCAATCGCGATCCCATTCATTGTTGCGGGAGTAAAGCGCCAGTTTTTCAGCGCCTCTAAAACCTTATCTTCCAGCCCATAGCCCAGGGATTCCAGCACCTTCGCGCCTGCAACATTGCCTTTTTCGTCAATCGTCACTTCGACCACCACATCTCCAGCAACTCCGGAAGGTATATCCGAACGATCAACCGCTGGATTCGGAAAAACTACCGGCAGTGCCGGTCGCGATTCGTATCCCGTTCTTGGGCCAGATGACGAAGAGCCTAAAAGTGAACCGGCGCGCGCCGATTCGACCGGAGCGTCAAGGGAAGGTTCTTCCTCGACTCTTGGAGCGGTTAGCTTGGATGCTGGCTGACGCTTCGCTTTGGGTCTAGGAGCCCTTAGAGGGGTTTGGTGAGGAACGGATGACGATCCTAAGTAAATGATCTCAGCCGATGTTCCCGAGCCAGCGTTGCCAAACGCAATCGAGGACGGCTGAATAAATCGGGGTCCGGCAGAAATAACGACGTACAACAAAGCACCATGCAACGCCAGCGACCACCATAAGGCTGTTCGCTGCTGGGCGCCCGGCAATAGCTGAAACATTGCGTTACGTCGGATTGTGCCGTTTATATCCATAAACAGAACAATTCTAGCACTGTGTTCAAGAGGGGCACGAACAGGCTATAGCATCGGCGTCGCAGGTGAGGTACGCCTTCGCGAATGGTAAAGCTAGTTATCCGGGAGGCCAGCTTAGCTGGCGGCCGCCTATTAAATGGACATGCAGGTGAAAGACGGATTGGCCCGCTTGCGGGCCGACATTCAGAACGGTGCGATAGCCATTTTCGATGTTGCGATCCCGGGCAATTTGGGCCGCCGCGAGATGGCATCGTCCGACGACTTCGGCGTCATCGAGAGAAGCTTCTTTTAATCCGGCAATATGTTTTTTGGGAATCACCAAAACATGGGTTGGGCCTTGAGGATTCAAGTCTTCAAAGGCAAGGATATGCTCGTCTTCGTAAACTTTTTTCGAGGGAATTTCACCGCGAACGATTTTGCAGAAGATGCAGTCAGGCGAGGGCATTGAGTAATTGGGTAATTTAGTAATTGGGTAATTTGAAATCAGCAGGATCGCGACAAGCGGCGCAGTTAAATTACCCAATTACAAAATTACCCAATGTCCCTAGCGTTTCAGCACCACCATGATCACTAGAACGACAGGCAAGTATATTACTGAAGCATGAACCAGTTTTCTGGCGAGGACTGTCGAGGCGGAGGTAGAAAGTTTGAGCGAATGGTAAAACAGGAATGCCCCCGCGATGAACATTGCCGCGACATAATAGGACCCACCGCGATCAATGAAAGGCAGCATGGTGGTAACGATGAGGGCGAGGGTAAACAATACGATTTCTGATCGCGTAAAGCGGCTGTCCAGGTCAAATTGAGGAAGCATTCTGTAACCCGCGCGCGCATAGTCGTCACGGTACATCAACGCGATAGCCAGGAAGTGAGGGAACTGCCACAGAAACAAAATTGCGAAAAGAAACCATGCCTGCGGGTCAATGCGGCCCGATCCTCCCGCCCATCCGATCAAAGTTGGCATCGCGCCCGGAATTGCGCCGAGCAGCGTACAGAGCGGAGTTATGCGCTTCAAGGGAGTGTAAACAAGAAGGTAGGAGAGCAGGGTGGATAATGCCAGAACCGCCGACAACGTGTTCACGGTAGCGAACAGGTAGAGTCCGCCTCCAACGCTGAGAAGAATTCCGAAAATAAGTGCGTGAATGGAATTCATACGTCCGGATGGCATGGGCCGGTTCGCGGTGCGACGCATTTGGCCATCCCAGACCCGTTCCATCCATTGATTCAATGTTGCCGTGCCGCTGGCTACGAGCAACGTGCCAATCAGGGTATTGACGAGACCAAAAAATCTGAACGTACCGCGCGAGGCAAGATAATAACCCGCTGACGTGGTCATCAGAATCAACAGATTCACTTCCGGCTTGGTCAGCGTATAAAAATCCCGCAGCCTGGACGTCAAGTCCTGCCTCTCGCCCGGCGGCGCCATTACCTGAGTTGTGGCCATGCTCTCCTGTTACCAGCGTTACCAGCGTTCACGCGATTCACCGATGTCTGCGGTCTGCTTAAATTTATTCCGTTTCCGATAAGCCAGGATTGTAATCCCAACCGAAAGGAAACTTGGAGGAACTACTAAAACCAAAATCCCACCGCGCAAAGCGTGGATCATCCGCGCGCCTGCGGAAGCGGCCTGGGTATAGCACAATGCGCAGCTTTGCGAAAAAGCGGGCAGCGGAATAAGGAGCACCACCAGTCCCGCGAAAACGATTGCCGCGACTTGTAAACGCGTCCGCATTATTATTTTGAATGGAACCTCTAATGGTAACTGGAAAATGGCGCGCCCACCAGTATTCTGAAGCTGTCTGGCCACAAATAATTCATCGCGGCGAGAACGAATAGAGTAAAGACGGCGACAAAAATCAGGAAGCCCCGGGTCTCCATCCACAAGTGCATAAAAAATAGGACGCCCAATCCAGCTTCCAGCATGGCCAATGCCAGCATGCGCGCAAACATCTGTGCGCCGTCAATATGCTGGTAAGCGATCACAAACTGAAGGGCGGCAATAACCAGAATAGCCACGTAGACGATGAGGTCTCGCGCGAGAGAGCCGCGATCTTGCGTCGAATTCATAAATATCTCCTATGCTTCTAGTGTGTCGGCGCAACATTGAGAAGATAGACGAACGGCACTACGAACATCCAAACCAGGTCCACGAAGTGCCAGTACAATCCAAGAATCTCGATGTCATCCGCGTTGTAACGGCCGCCCCTGTACCGCAGCCCAACCACGATCAGAGCGATGACCCCGCCGGTGACATGGAGCAGGTGTAAACCCGTGATGCTGAAAAAACTGGCGCCAAAAATCGCCGTGCCCCATGGATTGTGGAACAATGTGGCGCCTTCACCGATCATTCCCAGCCATTCGCGAATGTGCAAAATGGCGAAAACAATGCCGCCGGCAGCCGTAATCAACATCCAGTTGAAGGCCTTGGATTTGTTTCCCGCTTTCGCGGCGCGAATCGCGATCAGCATGGTGAGACTGCTGGTGATGAGAATGAAAGT
Organism: Acidobacteriaceae bacterium; assembly: GCA_003169715.1. Lineage (GTDB taxonomy): Bacteria > Acidobacteriota > Terriglobia > Terriglobales > Acidobacteriaceae > PALSA-188. Next base: position 22,424 of record PNAR01000330.1, read on the forward strand.
CATTACCATCGCGTTAACGACCGTGGGCAAAAATTGGAACGGCTTCGGCCAGTCCGGCGTGGCATTGCGCAAGAAGCCGTAAGCCATCAGGCATGCCGCGAAGGTTGCCGCGTCAGAGATGAGGAACAGCCACATCACCAGTTTTTTGGTGGGAATCGAGAATGGCGAGCCCTCGCTCAGTTCTTGCGAGTGCGCTCCCACTGCTACATTTGCGTGGCTCACGGCGCCTCCTGTATTTGAGTCTTCACATCTTGCTCCAGAGAAGCAAAAGCAGATACAGCCACAGAACGTCCATGAAATGCCAGTAATAAGAAGTTGCGTCCAAAGTGCTGCGGCGCAGGACTGACTTGCCAAGCTTTCTGATGACGCGGACCAGACCGCCGAGGCCTCCCAAGACATGTAACGCGTGTGCGGCGGTCAACACATAGAAGAAAGAGCTACTGGGATTCGTGGCCAGATAGAGACCCTGAGATTTTAGTTGGAGCCACGCCACATATTGCCCTGCTACGAAGATCAGGCCCAGAAATAAAGTTATATATAACCACTTTGCAGGGGGGGCAGCCTGCGATCTTAAACCTCCCATGAACGCAGCCACTCGACGCCGTCCGAGTTCAAGCGTGACGCTACTGGCGAGGAGCACCAGGGTGTCGAAGTAGAGGATCGAAGGCAGGGTGAAATGTCGCCAGTCTGGCGATGCGCCCTGGCGAACAATCAGCGCACTGGTGAACGCCGCAAAGGACATCGTGATCGCAGCCATTCCCACCCACACCCCAAGACTTGCGGGAGGAGGGGAATATTGCTGCACATCGCGCATGGTGCCATCGGCAGGAACCAGGTTGCGCCAACCCCCGCCGCCGCCGTCCTGCCCAACGGGATCCCGCGGAGGCTCGATTTTGGGAGGTTCGTGCGTGGTGGTGGCCATAAGAACTATTTTTCGTCCCGTACGGTATGTATTTGCTCGGGCGAATCTTGCATTACGTAGTCGTTTGAAGATCCTTCGATCCCGTACTGATAGGGATCGTGGTATACGACGGGATGTTTACCGCCGAAGTTATCGAACGGGGGTGGTGACGGCATCGTCCATTCAAGAGAAGTAGCTTCCCACGGATTGGGCGGCGCTGGCGCTCCGCGGAAACGGCTATGAATCAAGTTGTACAGAAAAATCAATTGAGCCGCGCCAGTGAGCAGCGCTGCGATGGTAATGAACTTGTGCACCCCAAGCAGGGGTTGCATGTAATCATCCACGAACGCCTGGTAGCGGCGAACGTTGCCAGCCATCCCCAGGTAATGGAAGGGCATGAAGATTGCATAAGTGCCGACAAATGTCAGCCAAAAGTGGAGCTTCCCAAGGCTTTCGTTCATCATGTGCCCGGTCATCTTGGGGAACCAGAAATATGTCCCGGTGAAAATGCCGAACAACGCCGCTACCGCCATCACCATGTGGAAGTGGCCGACGACAAAGTAAGTGGCGTGAAGGTAGATATCGAGCGAAGGCTGCGCGAGGAAAAAGCCGCTTACACCACCACTCACAAACATTGAAATGAAACCGAGCGCAAATAGAGAAGCGCTGTTGATGCGCAACTTGGAACCGTAAAGGCTGAAAATCCAGATCAGCACGATAATCGTGGCTGGAATGGTGATGACTAAGGTTGGGAAAGAGAACACCAGTCCGGAGAAAGGGTTCATCCCGCTGACGAACATGTGATGCCCGTACACCATGTAGCTCAGGAATGCCAGCGCACCCATGCATCCGATCATCACTTTGTGGCTGAGAAGCGGCCGCCGCATGTTGGTGATGAGCACGTGAGAGACGATCCCCACGCCCGGCACGATCGCAATGTAAACCTCAGGATGGCCGAAGAACCAGAATAGGTGCTGCCACAGCAAAGTAGAGCCGCCAGAGTGGGGAAGCATCTTGTCATTGATCACGAGACCGGATGCGATAAAGAAGCTGGTGCCCGCCACATGATCAAGAATCAGCAGGATGCACGCCGGGAGCAACACCGCGAACGCGGTTAGCCCCATGCATGATGTGATAAACCACGCCCAGACGGTGAGCGGCATCCGCATCAACGTCATGCCTTTGGTACGAAGATCGAGCGTAGTCGTGATGAAGTTCAGGGAGCCTAATAACTGCCCGACGCAGAACAGGGCAATGGATATCGCCCACAAAACCTGACCGGTACCTTGTCCAGGACCAGCGATTGCACCGACCGCGCTCAACGGTGCGTAGGCGGTCCAACCGGAAAGTGGGGGGCCGTCTCCCACGAAGAAAGCTGACATGAGAACGCAGAAGGCCACGAAGGTAATCCAGAACGACATCATGTTGAATCGGGGGAAGGGCATGTCTTCCGCGCCAACCTGGATCGGCAAGAAGAAGTTTCCAAAGCCGGCAAACGGCGCCGTTGTGAGCACAAAAAAGACCATGATTGTCCCATGCATGGTCATCAATTCCAGGTAGTATTCGGGCGTCATTAATCCGCCGGGGGCTCCCACGCTCGAAAGCCACTGCAATCCGGGAATCCTCGCGTTTGTCCATGCGAGATGGAATCGCATCAGCCAGGAGATGGCCATCCCAATATAAACGGCGATCAAGGCAAGGCCGTAATACTGCTTGCCAATAACTTTGTGGTCCAGGCTAAAGATGTATTTGCGAATGAAGCTTGTTGGCGCGTGGTGCTGTGCCGCATGGGCAGACATGTCATGCATGATGCTCACCTCGGAACAATGTGCTCGTCCGCCAAGATCGCGAACTGACGACTTACTGGTTTGCCGCTTGCTGCTTTAGCCAACTGTCAAAGTCGGTCTGGGACATGACTTCCAGGTAGGCCTTCATGTTGTAGTGACCCAGACCGCAAAGCTGCGTGCACACGATCTCATACTTCCCAATTTTGTTGGCGGTGAAATGAAGCGAAAGGTCCAGCCCGGGAACGAAGTCCTGTTGGACTCGCAACTCTCTTACGTAAAAAGAGTGACCCAAGTCCTTGCTATGCATCAGCAAATGCACTTCCTTGTTTACTGGCATTGCCATTTCCGCAGTTACAATATCGTCTTTCGCGGCGGGATCGTTTGCCGGATCCAGACCGAAGAAATTCTGGTTGCCCTCGTCAATCTTGTCGGGATGAATGGTTCCGAATTTTCCATCCGGCCCTGGGTAGCGGAAATAAAAGGCGAACTGACCCGCCTGCACTTGAATTGGCATGGAGTCGGCTGCGGGGGGCGTGAAGTACACCGCAGCCCAAGCTTTGGTTCCGAAAACGCCGAGTGCGAGAACCTCAGTCCCAACCAAAAGAAAAGCGGCAATAACCAAAGCCATTGCGCCGCCCGGAAAGTGACCAATCTTTGCATCCTTGGGGCGTCCGGAAAACTTCCAGATAAAGAACGCAAGAATAATTTGGGCGGCCAGAAACGCGATTCCAGCTTCGGCCATAGTGTCGGCCATTTGTTCGTCAATCAGGGGGCCGTGAGTGGAGATGTCCACTGGCATTGGCCAGGTATGCATGAGAATCGGGACCGCAGAAGCAATTGCGATCACGAAGATAGTCACCGCGAAAAGTTTTGCCATGGCTCGCTCCTAGCGCACCTGGGATGACTTCCGCCCAGCGATAAGGTCGTCACCTGCGACGATTGACGGCCCCGAAAGAATCATCATTACCAGTTTTTTTACTTCGCTTTAAAAGTGAAATTCACTGCGGCCGGCTTTCCGGCCGCTACAGTCACTTTCTGAGTTTGCGTTCCATATTCTTCCTGCCACGCGGTTAACGTGTAGCTTCCCGGCGCCAGCCCCTCAAGCTTGAAGTCGCCACTGTTATCGCTGACGGCATAAGGCCCTTTCACGACTGCCATATAGCCGTGCATCCAGGGATGGATATTGCACTTCACGTTGATCGCGACTTCCGGATTCGCCCACGTTACATCGAAGGGTTGAGATCCGGGCGGTTGTGATTTATTCCATTCTGAATTGTTCTTAGGTTGCGGATGGATGTTGTGGGAGGTTTGGTCGCTGTTTACGACCTTGAAGTGCTGGCCGGGGTTTAGCGCGATTACATGGGGAATATACTGGCAGCCCTTTTGATCCCAAGTCTGCATCTGGGTAGAGTTCGCTTCGTTGCCCGAAAGCCCTTGGGTGACATAGACAACGACGTTTTGCAGTCCTCCATTTGAGCCTACTACGACACTTTCGACTTTCACGGGATTGCTCGCGTGTTCCTTTGCGCAACTCGGCTCCTTGGACATATCAATGGATCGTTCGTGCGGCGCCGTCCCATCGAGTTTGACAGTGCCGGCAACGCTTCCGCCCGATGGCGGGGCAGCGTCCACCTTTTGACCCAGGATCATTACTCCCAGCCCGAGCAATAAGAATGCAGAAAACAGTGCCGCCAATTTGTATTTGTACCCGGTCTTCATGGAACGCTCCCTGACCTGCGATTTACTGTTGTGGAGCAGGCGCCGGCGTTGCTGCGGGCGTCGCCTCCGGAACCGGTGCGTTTGGATCAATCGGTTTCAATCCCAGTTGCTTTGCAATCTGTCTTTCCTTTGAGTGCATGGGTTGCAGCGTGCGCAAGTAGAAAACCAAGTCCCATGCCTCATCTGGTTTCACGTTATCGGCAAATGACGGCATAGGAGTTCCGTCGAGCCCCGTCATGAAAATCTTGTAGATATCCTGGTCGGAGCTGCCACATTTAGGTCGAGTACCGTCCGTGAAGTCGTATGGCTTGATGGGGCGGTTCTGGTCGTCTTGTAGGGTGTCCGCAGAAGGGCCGTTCGCTTTGCCCTCGACGCCGTGACACTTCCAGCATTCCAGCTTTTGGAACAATACCTGGCCAGTTTTAATCCTGTCCGCGGTGACTTCCGGTTCTGGAGGAATCTGAATCGGCGTTCCTGGCTTCTCCGTCTGGAACTTTGGCGAGAAGTGTTTGACGTAGGCAACCAGGTCAGCTCGCTGCTGCCTTGTAAAGGTATTCCACGGAGGCATATTCGAACGATCCAGGCCGCGAGCGATGGTATCGAAGAGGTCCTCGTCGGTGGGTAAGGTGCCAGTCGGGGTAGAGCGGCACTTGAACTGGCCGAGGGTGAAGTTACGGGGCTTGGGATCGAGCCATGGCTCGTTCGCGCCCATTCCGTCGCCGTCATCGCCGTGGCACCCCACGCAATAGCGGCGGTAATCCATCGCGGCGGCTTTGGCATGGCCCGTCACGTTGCCAATATGGCTTTCCGTTCCCAACCGCTGGTCTTCCTGGTACCTGGTTATTTGCGCAGACGCAGAGCCGGATAGCGCGAAAAATACGCCTACGGTTACACTCACGACTAACGAACATTTCAGTAGAGTTGCGCGCATCGCTATCCCTTTCTAGAAGTCGAAGTCAAATCCGAGTAAAAGACTGCTGCTGCTGAGGTCGCCGCCATCGGGCGCGGTGCCACGCTGCCGGGTCCACGAATACTCGTTGTGCCAGGCGAAACCGGCCCGGCTGGTCATAATCGGGTAGTAGCGGTATCCGATGGTGTACATGTCAACATCGCCGAAATTCGATGCGCTGGTAGGATCTGCCTGTTGAGACATGCGCTCCCACTCCGAGCGCTGGATGAAGATCAATTGAGGGCTGTAAACGTAGTGAGTTTCCAGCATGTACCCATTCCACGTCGGAGCCCGAGCGCCGACCGGAAGGGTCGTGCCGGGGATGTTATTATTCACGATAGTTCCACCGGGTAGATCGCCATATCCGGCGCCGAACCACGCGCTGTCGGAGCCGTGTTGGGTCACCGCCAGGAAATCAAGCTTCCCAAAATAGAACAATCCAACGAAGCCCTCGCGGCTGTAGGATTTATTCCCAATCGCGGCGCCGGGAATGATGCTTCCTCCGTTTTGTGTGATGTACGTGGTCGGCGCTTCTCCGACCATGGCATAGGCGCCAATGCGATCCACCCCGAGTTTTCCGACGTCGAAGGCCTGGCTGGCGGCAAAGAATCCGCTATAAGAGTTTCCGTATGAAAGATTCACATTGCCGTCGCTGGAACTCAGCAATGCAGCGGATACGCGGGTACGGTCGTTGACGGAGTGGCCCATCCACTCCACACCGAGCTGGTTGTCGCCAATTTGCCCAAAGATGTTGCCATCCCCTTGCGGAATGAAGTGATAAGTCTGGTAAATCCCAGAAATGCTCGTTAGAGTCAGAATTCTTTTTTCGGAAACGAGGTTATCAAGCTCGAATTTGCCAAGCTTTACGTTCAACCATGGGCTGCCAAAGATATTGTCGAGCCGGGCGAAGACCTGCTCAAAATGGAAAGAGGCCGTGGGGTCGGATGAGGGAAGGACGTAAAAAGAAATGTTTTTATCCAACGTCCCGCCGGTGTGGAAGTCGAGACCGGAAAGGTCAAAACCGTGGGATGTGACTTGAACTTCCCCGGAGTTGGGTCCCGCAGGTGTATCCACTAAAACCTTATTGGTGCTTTCCCGGTGCCAGTTTGGGGTAATGCGAAATACGACCGGCCAGTAGGAAGGGTTCTGCCAGATCGGGGCGTCCCTGTCATTCATCAGCTGATAGCCGTTATCTTTGAATTTCTGCCCGAAGTAGTTGAGCATCGGCCATGCTTCGTGACAGGCCGAGCAGCGGAGTCCATATTTACGGGCGAAAGCAGGTAAGGCGTGGGCGCTAGAGGCAAATCCGAGAACTATGAAAACAAAAAGCAATGCAGATGCAAGACTTCTACGGAACGAAGTCATTCAGCCCTCCTGACAGGTAAATCGAAACCGCACTCACAAACTTCTTGCGCGCACCCCACAAAGTGCGCGTGGACGCACTAATTATCATGTCGGTTATGCGTGTGTCAAGAAAAAATCAGAAATGCCGTTAAAACACGGAAAAAGTAAATGCAAAAATCCATTAGACGCCGCGCAAGAAAATTTCTGCGACGTGACGGGCCATGACCCGAGCGCGCGCACGGTCCTGTCCGAGGGCGACAGGACGAAGAAAACCGAAACCAAAACCCAGCAAGCCAATAAATCTTGCCAGTCCGTGCAGTTCGTCGAGGGTCAGAGATCTGCATTCCTTAAAATGTTTAAGCCGCTCGACGATGGCGTCGGCATGCCGGGAAGTGCCGACGCGACTCAGGACCTTTCCGACTTCGGGATCAAGTAAAGCTCGAGGAATGATCACTCGGAGGAAATCCCGGTCTTCCCACATGCGCTGAAGTTCCCACTCCAGCAACTGGAGGAACTCCAGGGAGAAGCTTTGTGCAAGAGGAACATGAGCGTTTAAATCCACCACTTCGCGCGCGACGCGGTCCTGGATGATGGCCAGAAGAAGTCCTTCTTTGCCGGTAAAATACCGATGGATAAGCCCCTCGGCACATCCCGCGCAAGCGGCGATCTCGCGAGTGGTGGTGGCCTCGTATCCCCGGCATGCAAAGAGTTTGATTGCGGCGGCGAGGAGCGCTTGCTGTTTGGCCGCGCGATCACGCCGCCGTTTTGGCCTGACTCCAGATCTTGCCGCAGAGCGCGGGTGCTGCGGAGTAATCTTGCTCTTGCGAGACTGATTGAAAGATTTCATATCGGATGCGTCCGAATGATAATGTTTGCCAAGCGACGGTATGACTCCATGAGACCTGTGATGTCAAGCATTAGTTTTGTTTTCTTGAAAATTTCGCGCGAATACTGTTTCTTAAGGCTCCATACTTTGCTGGGGGCACTGATCCTGGTCATGTTGATCTCCCCGCTGCAAGCGCGGGAAAAAGCCAAGAAAGTTGATTATGGAGCGGGCTTGAGCGTGGAAATCGCGTCACCAGAAACCGAAGTTCTGCAAGCCGTTGAGGACGTCGCCGACGACGGGATCATTCAAGGGACCAAGGAATACAACAAGGACGAGAATATTAGCGGAGCGTCTTCCGTTGCCTCAACCCCGCTATACCCTGCGTGGACTGGCCCAGGAAAGGTTTTCTACAAGGTTCGAACCGAAGCGCTGGATCCGCGTAATTTCAAAGAAGGCGGCGATGTGGGGACGCTGGCGGTGCGATACATTGTGCAAAGTGCCGGCCCAGGCAAGACTACCTTGCGCATTGATGCGGTCTTTGTCGAAGATTTTCGACGGACCGTCCATCCTTCCAATGGCATGGTGGAAACGAGCGAGTATAAAGACATTACCGATCATCTCGACCAAATGCACTTGCGACAAAAAGAAACTGACGAGACCGCAAAAAAACGCGAGCAGGACGTTGCCCGACGCGAACTGCTTCGTGCGCCGAGCGACAACAACAACAACGCGTCCCGTCTGGCCGCTGCGCAATTCTCATCTCAGACGCTAGAACAGCACATACAGGATTTGCGGCATCAGGTGGAGCGCCGGGTGGCGGCCTCGGGCGCGTCCCTTAAATCGGCGCCTTTTCACACGGCGAGTACGCTCAAACCTCTTACTCCCGGTACGGAAGTAGTCATCTTGATTGTGACGCCTTACTGGTACGGGATAGAGACTCAGGATGGACAACACGGGTGGCTCTTTCACGACCAAGTTGAGGCTTTGCCGTGAAGAGTGAGCGTTTGCAACGTTTCTGCGGATTGATCCTGTTCATAATTGCGTTCTGTGTCCTTGCACTTTGCAGCGAAAATCCCAATCCTTCCACCGAACGGACGTTTCCACAATCCAAAGCTGCGATTGAAAAAGTTATTAAAGCACTTACGATGTCGGGGCGTCTCCCGGTGCTGGACGGATTTGCAATTCCGGGAGAACGCCCGCTGGACCGCTTTCAGCGGGGATACTATCAATGCGCGGTTCAAGTATCCGCTGTTCCCTCCGGGGGTGCGAAAGTGCGCGTGAATGCAAAGATCACGGCTTGGTATACGGATCCAGTGTCATCGCGCTCTGGATATCAGACTTTGCCGTCAAATGGGAGGATTGAAGCAGACCTGTTGGATCAGATTGGGCAGGCATTGGGTGTTGGCGCGGCGGAGAATGTTGGGTCGCAACGGGGGAAAGGCCCGGTCCAGGCGGCTGTGACCGAGACGGGCGAGCCTTCTATCTCAGCTCCGATGCCGAGAATCCCCGAAGAAGCTCTGCATGGCTCGGCGATGGCTGTTCCGAATAAAGACGGAGTGTCCTTGCAATCGCAAACTGACGCATTGGAAAAACATGAGCAGGAATTGGCTGACGAAGCGAAGAGCCTGGAAGAAATTCTGCAGAATCAATCCCACCCTACTAATTTAGCGGCAGTCAAGAAAACTGGGATACCGATTTTGCAGAGTCCGAGTGCGGACGCAAAAATCTTATTTCCAGCAACAGCCGGAGACGAATTCGAAATCCTGGATATTAATTCCAATTGGGTGCATGTCCGAATCTCGGGACTTTCACGAGGATGGATTCGGCGGTCAGCACTGGAAATGCCCGAAGATTCTTCCGCGAAACAAGCCGGCGCATCAGCTCAAAACATGGCCGAAGAATTTCGAATCGGCAACGAACAAATTGCGCCATTCCCCGGCGATTGGGAACCTCTGCGAGGAAAAATCGTGAAGATTGTTACGGTTCAAAAAGCGAAGGAGAGCGGTACGGCCACGGGGGCGGCGGCAAGACTTCAATTTGCGAAAGCGCTGTTCATGAAGGAGTATTCGAATGTTGCGACGACATCGGACACTCCCGCTGGCATTGTACTGATCTTCGATTCAGACGATGGCGGCATGATAGCCGCGACATCAGCAACGTTAAAGCAGTGGCAGGCGGGTTCTGCGTCTGACGAAGAAATATGGCGGCAATGCTTTTTCGATCCTCCGGAACTTTCCGGGAAATAAGATTCTGCCGCAATGACGGGCGGGGACGCCCGTCTCTCCATTGCATTTCAATTTTCGTTATTTCCAGAAGAAGCCTGCGACGAGGAGAGCTACCTGGGCGGTGGCGAGAGTAAACCAAATCCGCCGCCGAAAGCGGGACCGGCGCAGATCCCTTTTCAAATCAATTTCGAGACCCTGGATAAATTCGAGCTCTCCCGGATCCACTTGCGGCTTTGCGTCGGGAATATTCGTCCGGGAAAGGCCCGCATAGGTAAGCTTCGGTTTGGCGGGGAGAAGAGCCTTAGGACCGCTGATTACAGATGACCAATGAACTAACAGGAGGAATCCAGGGGTGAAGCCCGGATCGGCGGGCATCGAAGTCAACTGAAGAGGAGTCTGTCTTTCCGGTGCGGCCGCATCCGCAAGACTGCGCAGCAGAGATGTCCACCACATATGATTCAACTGGTCGCCTATCAATTCGCCGAGTTCAACAGGACGAGATTCCAGTTGCAGCGGTGGTAGCGTTTCCGGCGAGATCACGTCGCCCAGATTCGTGAAAATTGTCCGATACCAAGGCATGCTTAGCAGGTCGCCAGCTAACATTCCCGTATCCACGGGGCGAGATGTGAGAACCAGAGGGGGAAGGGTCTCGGGAGAAAATTTATCGCGCAAATTTCCGAGCAAAGACTTCCAGAGAGGACGCGTGAGACTCTCTGGCGGGGAAAAGTCGAGCGTGTAGGTTTCCTGGGCGTTGTTTTCAGAAGAACCTGGCGGAATCGCGTTTTGAGAAGGCATTTTTTCTAAAGCTCTAGTGTAATTGGAGCGGGCGAGAAGACCAAACAGTCATTATGGTTGCGGAGGACGGGAGTCCTCACCTGCGGATTTCCGCAAGACTGGTGAGCTCGCTCACCTGCCCAGACGAGAGCGTCTGGGCCTACGTGAATTTTGCGGTATTCTTCTAGGTACCCAACCCTAGGATTTATTCGAACTATGATTAAAGCCGTCCGAGGAACGCGCGATCTGTTGCCGCCGGAAACCGCGCTATGGAATTCCGCCGAGGCGACGGTACGCGATGTATTCCGCGCTTACAACTTTCACGAAATTCGCACGCCGATTTTCGAGAGCACCGAACTGTTCTCTCGAAGCGTGGGAGAAGAAACGGATATTGTCGCGAAAGAAATGTACACCTGGGAGGATCGCGGTCGCGCCCAGAGCGAAAAAGGGCAGTCACTTACCCTGCGCCCCGAAAATACCGCAGGAGTCGTTCGCGCATACATCGAACACAAACTCTGGGAGTGGGGATTAAACAAGCTCTACTACATCGGACCGCAGTTTCGCCGCGAGCGTCCGCAGAAGGGACGCTACCGGCAGTTCTTTCAAATCGGTGCCGAGATCATCGGTCCTGCCAGCGCCGGTAGCGAGTCACCCGCGCGCGATGCGGAAATTCTCGAACTGCTCGCGACATTGCTTGACCGGCTCGGAATCAAAGGCTGGAGTCTACAGCTCAATTCGGTTGGGTGTGCCAAAGACCGCGCCGCGTACAACGAAGCATTGCGGAAGGCGCTCGAACCGGTTGTGCCACGGATGTGCGTGGACTGTCAGCGTCGCGCAGTCACGAATCCATTGCGAGTCTTTGACTGCAAGGTTCCGGAAGATCAGCCGATTATCGAAACTCTGCCTCGCATCAGCCAATTCCTCGATGAGCCATGCCGCGAACATTTTCAGGCGGTTCAGGAAATTTTGAAATCAGTGGGAGTTGATTTCCAGTTAGATGACCGGCTGGTGCGCGGCCTCGATTACTACACTCGCACAGCTTTCGAATTCACCCACGGCGCTCTGGGCGCACAAAATGCGATTCTCGGAGGAGGCCGCTACGACGGACTTTCTGAATCCCTCGGCGGACCGCAAGCCCCGGGCATAGGTTTTGCCATCGGTGAAGATCGCTTGATACTCGCGTTGCAGGAATCCGCCGAAACGGTCCAGCCTAAGCCCGATGTTTTTATCGCGCCTCTTGGTGCGGGCATGGACCGTGAAGCCGCACGGCTCGCGCGGGAACTCCGCGCTCAGAACATTGTTGCCGAACTCGGCGATGAAACCTTCCGGCTAAAAAAATCTTTCGAAGCTGCCAGCAGGCTCAAAGCTCGCCATGTCCTTATCGTCGGAGAGAACGAAGTCAAAGCCGGCGCATTCGCCCTTAAGAATCAGGAAACGGGCGAGCAGATTTCCGTTCCTCGCGCAAATCTCGCGGAAAGAATCCGCGGAAAGCAGTAGTCAGCAATCCGCCGTTTTTCCCCGTATCGTTCTTGACGATAAGATACTCCTCCGTCTACTATCGGCACGATTCGGTCGTGGCCCGGTATGCGAATTCCGGTTTCAATCTGAGGGGTCATCCTGAGCTTGCGAAGGAT
>PNAR01000406.1 GCA_003169715.1 Acidobacteriaceae bacterium
ATGTGAAGACACACGCCATACGCAAAAGCTCTTGAACCACTACGGAATCGCATCGCGGGTGACAAGCTATCACGAGCACAATGAACCAGCGCGCGCAGCGGAATTGGTCCGAAAGATGGAGCAAGGTACGCGAATCGCTTTGGTTACGGACGCCGGAATGCCAGGAATTTCCGATCCTGGCTTCCGCCTAATCTCTCTCGCGCTAGCGCGCGGAATACCAGTAATTCCCATCCCCGGTCCGTCCGCGTTCTTGGCGGCACTCGCGGCAAGCGGATTGCCAACAGATTCCTTTCGCTTTCACGGATTCCTGCCGTCGAAACGCGGTCAACGACGGCATATGTTGGAAAGCATCAAGTCGTCCCAGCAGACCGAGGTCTTCTACGAAGCACCGCATCGGATAACAGAAACGATGGAAGATATGGTGGAGGTTCTGGGCGCGAACCGGCAAATTGTGATCGCACGCGAGCTAACCAAGATTCATGAAGAGTTTTTACGCGGCAATGCTGGGGAGTTGACGAATCAGATTAGCGCGCGCGAACCAATCAAGGGAGAGATTACGCTGCTGGTTGCTCAAGTTGAAAGTCAGCACGCTGCCCCCGGAATTGAGCAGATGACACTTCGCAAGCGCGTCGCACAGATTATCGCCGAAGAACAGTTGGACGAAAAGGCAGCTCTAAAGAAAGTCGCGAAGGAACGCGGGATATCGAAGAGCGAGGCCTACCGCGAACTGCAGCGCAGCAGGTAACGTCTTTAACTTACCGCCCAGTTATCCACCTAGTTCTTTTTTTACCGCCTCACTGACTTGCTTGCCGTCCACGCGAATACCCGCGCCGGAGAAGCGTGCCATGACATTTTTCATCACGGCACCCATTTCTTTAATCGTCGGGGATCCCATTTCAGCGATTACGGCTTTCACGCCGGCAACGATTTGCTCTTCGCTGGCGGCTTTCGGCATATAGGCTTCAATAATGGCAATTTCGGCGGTTTCTTTGTCAGCCAGTTCCTGGCGTCCGCCTTTCGTAAACTGCTCTACAGACTCTTTGCGCTGCTTGATCAAAGTGCTCAGTATTTGCTGCGATTCTTTTTCATCGAGCGGCGCCATCTTTTCAATTTCGCGATTCTTGAGCGCGCTCTTGACCATGCGCAATGTTGAAAGCCGCAATTCATCGCGAGCTCTCATAGCGTCGGTAATATCTTTCTGAATTTGTTCAGTTAGTGTCATTGCGAGAATTATAACGGGAACGGCGCAAAGGCACCGCAAGAGCTTCAACCACGGAGGACACGAAGCTACGCGAAGGTTGCATTGAGATAGCCTCGTGTCCTCGTGGTTGATGATTGGCTTTTCCAGAATCCAACCCCCAAGAAACGCGTTCCGGGATAAACTAGTAACCATCTTCCTCTGAAAGGGACATTCCTAAAATGTTGCTGAAGAATCGTCTTTTTACTCCTGGCCCCACACCTTTACTTCCTGCCGCGCAGACCGCGATGGCGTCGTTCACCATGCATCACCGCACCGCCGACTTCCGGGCACTCTATACACGAGTGCTCGCCGATATGAAAGAGTTTATCGGCACTAATAATGACGTGCTAGTTCTGGCATGTTCTGGCACAGGCGTGATGGAAGGATCCGTTTCAAACCTGACTTCGCCGGGAGATAAGGTGCTTGTGTTGACAGCCGGCAAGTTCGGCGAACGTTGGCGCGATCTGACAAAAGCTTTCGGATGCAATGTGGAAGTGATCAGTGTGCCGTATGGCGAAACGTTTTCGCTGGACCTGATCCGGCAGAAGCTATCCCCGGATGTCCGCGCGGTATATGTTCAGGCGACGGAAAGCTCCACAGGCGCACGCCACGATATCAAAGGTATTGCGCGACTGGTACGAGATAGTGGAAGCGACACATTGTTAGTGGTAGACGCCATCACCGGTCTCGGCACAACCCACTTCGACGTGGATGGCTGGGGTATTGACGTCATTATTGGCGGCTCACAAAAGGCTCTTATGATCCCTCCGGGGCTGGCTTATTGCGCCATCGGTGAGCGCGCGTGGAAGCGCATGGAAACCGCAAAAAATCCCCGTTACTATTTCGATTTTCGCAAGGAGCGTAAAGCGGCGGCCAAGGGAGAATCTTCTTACACGCCGGCAACCTCTCTATTCGCGGCCCTGGGGGCAGCACTGGATTTCATCCGCCAGATGGGCGAAGGCGATTTGGTCGCCGGAAGAAAAGCGCTGATTGACAATGCTGAACTGGCCGCAGAGATGACCCGTGCAGGCGTGAAAGCGCTTGGGCTGAAGTTGTTTACTTCCGCTCCGGGCGCCGCGCTCACAGCGATTGACCCGCCTGCGGGCGTGGATTCAAGCGCGATTGTCAAAGCATTCAGGGAATCTTTTTCCGCGGTAGTTGCCAATGGGCAGGGCGACATGAAGGGCAAGCTGTTCCGCATCGCGCACATTGGCTACTACGATTATCTCGACACGGTTGGAATTCTTGCAGCGCTTGAGCATGTGTTAACCAGTGTCACTGGCAAATCGGTTCAGTATGGAGCGTCGGTTCGTGCCGCGCAGGAAGTTTTTGCTCGCAGCTTGAGCGAGAATGTAACGGTCGAAGCCGGGGCGGCACGGTAGGAAAAGATCCGGAATACACTTTTTTCAAAGACACATTTAATCTTCACGGAGGACCTATGCGCGTAAGCAGGGGTACGGTACTGGTGTTCTCGGGCTTGCTCGTTGCCAGCGGCATCTCAAGAGCTGATTTCAAATACACGCAATCGAGCAAGATGACCGGCGGCACCCTGATGAGCATGACCAAAACGCTGGGGGTCTTCAGCAAGAGCGCGCGTCAAATTAACGAACCGCAGTTAACGACCATCATGGTGAAGGCTAATCGGATGCGCTCGGAGCATTCCGACGGCACCATCCAGATCATTGATCTCGATGGCAAGCGCTTCATCAACATTGACACAAACAAAAAAGCCTATTCCACCATGACCTTCGACGAATTTAAAGCGGCCATGCAGCGAGCGCAAGAGCAGGCGCAACAGGCCCAAGAGAAGGCGATCACCAAGCATCCGGAAGCCGCCAACATTAAGATCACGCCCAAGATTCATAGCGAGGAAACCAGCGCAACGCGCACAATACTCGACTTGCCGACCAAGGAAGTGAAATGGCAGATCGAAATGCAGATGGAGTCCACCGACCCAAAGGTTCAGGAAAAGGCGCAAAGCGCGTCCATGACAATGAATTCCGATGCCTGGATCGCGCCAGACGTACCCGGATATGACGAAATGAGACAGTTTTACGTGCACATGGCAAAGCAACTGGACTGGCTGCCCGGCGCCATGGGAAACATGATGGCGGGAATGAACGCGCAGATGGGGCCTGCAATGCAGGAATTTCAGAAGAATTTGGCAACGGTCAAAGGCATGCCACTATTGCAAACTGTCAGTTTCGGAATGGCGGCTACCGGCGTTCCGCAAAATGACAGTTCAACCCCCGCTGCGACTCAGCCTCCACCGCAACCACCGCCGGATGACCAGAGCTCAGCTCCGACCAGCACCAGGGACGCGATCAGCAAGGGGATGGGCAGTGTGTTCGGCGGTTTTGGAAGGAAAAAGAAGAAAGCGGATCAGGATGCGCAAAATCAGCCCTCCGGTTCTCCGCAGCCATCCGGGACCGCAAGCGCTTCGCTCATGGAGATGCAGATCGAAGTAACCGAGTACTCCAGAACGCCCATAGATAAAGATCTTTTCGATATACCGGCTGGATATACGCAGGTGCAACAGGATCCGAATCAGGTTTTTGGAGGGCCGCGCAAGCAGTAAACTTTCCCGCTCGTTCTTCAGCACGGGTTCAGGTGATCGAATCTGCCGCGCAGCAGTGGTTAGTTCACCTTGTTGCCCCCATTGGTGGCGGCATTGGCAGTCACAACGAAGCGTTAACTATCGAAATAAAGGAACTCATCCATCATGAAAATTGTTGTTGCCGAAAAAATGTCAGCCTCCGCCGTAAATCTGTTGCGCGAGCCTGATTGGACTGTCATTACTCCCGAACAACTGGACGGAAATCTAGCTGCACAGCTTGAGTCTGCGGATGCCCTCATCGTGCGTTCAGCCGTGCAGGTTGATGCCGCGCTACTGGCTAACGCTCACAAACTCCGCGTGGTTGGGCGTGCCGGCGTCGGCGTTGACAATATTGAACTGGAAGCGGCAACCCGCAAAGGCATTGCGGTGATGAATACTCCCGGGGCCAATGCCGTCGCGGTTGCCGAATATACACTCGGAGTCATGCTGGCAATGGCCCGCTTCACCTGCCGCGCGAACGAATTGATGCATGCGGGAAAATGGGAGAAGAAATCCCTTCAGGGCTCGGAGTTGCGCGGAAAAACAATTGGAATTGTTGGTTTGGGAAAAATAGGAATGGAAGTTGCAAAGCGAGCGCGCGTCTTCGGTATGGAAGTGATGGCGCACGATCCCTACGTCTCTGCGGCGGTGGCAAAAGAGAATTTCGTTCGCACCGCGACCTTGGACGAACTCTACACTTCCGCGGACTATTTGACCCTTCACGTCGGTCTGACGCCTCAGACTACGGGAATGATCAATGCCGATTCGATCAAGAAAATGAAGCGCGGCGTGCGGCTCGTGAACTGCGCGCGCGGAGAACTGGTAAATGAAGCCGATCTTTCAGAAGCGTTGAAACAAGGCCACGTCGCCTCCGCGGCATTGGATGTTTTTGCAGAAGAGCCTCTAAAGAATTCTCCCTTTACATCCATGGATAACGTAATCCTCACGCCGCATATCGGGGGATCAACTCACGAGGCACAGGAAGCCGTGGGACAGCAGATTGCCATGCAGGTGAAGGAGTATCTGAAGCACGGCGTCATTCAAAATGCGGTGAATGTTCCGTCCGTGTCGCACGAAGAGTATCAGGAGTTGCAGCCTTACATCGCCCTTGCCGAGCGGTTAGGCTCGTTCCTGGCGCAGATCAGCACGGGCGCCATGGAAAAGATCTCGCTGAGCTACAGCGGACACATTGCGGAGTGGAAGACGGAACTGATTCGAAATGCCGCCATTAAAGGAATCCTAAATGACACGCTGGAAGAAAAGGCGAACCTAGTGAATGCCGCCACCATAGCTGCATCCCGTGGATTGCGAGTTGAAGAAACGCTCAAGCCCAAAGCCTCAAAGGGAGGCGCGGGCAGCGTGCTCTCCATCCAGATTGACACTCAAAGTGAACAGCACATCGTAAAGGGCGCCGTACTCAGAGAAAACACGCCGCGATTGTTGCACGTGGATGGAATTGACGTGGAAGCTCCGCTCGAGCCAAATCTGATCTATATGCGGAATCAGGATGTCCCCGGAGTGATCGGCAAAGTGGGCACGGTACTCGGCGCGCACAACATCAACATCGCTAATTTTTCGCTTGGCCGCCGAACCATCGAAGTGAAACCAAATACCCCGGCCGAAGCGATTGCCGTCGTACACGTGGACAGTCCGGTTGTGCCAGCCGTCCTTTCAGAGCTGAAAAAAATTCCCGCAGTCCACGAGGCGAAGGCCATCCAACTGTATTAGAGATGGCGTGGATTCGCATGTACGCAAGGAGACTGATGTTAAAGAGACGGTTGGCGACGGCCGCATTGCTTCTACTAACCTCGGCCGCATTTGCGCAGGAAGGCGGGAGCTTCGATGTGAGTTTAAGTGAAGCGGGATTGTTGCCCAAGCAAACCACGGGCAATGGAATCGTCCAAACACCCACCAAATCCGCGGCGGTCCTGGCAACAGCGCGATGGCGATTCAGTGCGAGACATTCCGTTGAGGCGAACTATGCCCGCGGCAATGATTCGCAAATTTTTAAAACGGCGAACGTTTTTCGGATTCAATCTAACGTCACTGAATTGAGTGGGGCATACGTTTTTAGTCCCGTAGAAACCGAAAAGTTCGAGCCATTTGTTTTCGGGGGCGCGGGAGTGCTGGAATTCAACCCTTTCAACACCTTCGTCAATACCGTTCAGGTGCCGATACCTTCAGTGAAGCAGACTGAATTCGCGGTGCTGTATGGAGCTGGCGTGGACTATAAAATTCTCTCCAGCATCCCAGGCTTCAAAGGATCTGATCTCGTACCTCACGTAGCGTTGCGTTTCCAGTATCGCGGACTGTTCTACAGAGCGCCGAGCTTCAAGAATCCCACGTTGTTTACGGGAGGCCAGGGACACTTGGCGGAAGCGGCGGGCGGACTGGTAATCAAATTCTGATCATTACGAATTCAGCGCGGCCTTGCGCAATTTGCGGCTTTCCGCCAGCAGCGCCATCGAGTGCATAAGATTTTGTAGGGTGACAATCCCTACCAATCGCTGATCTTCCACAATAGGAATGATGCTGAGGTTGCGTGCGGTTAGTTTCCGGAAAGCCGAAGCGAGCGACTCCTTTTTTTGTGCGACTTCGAAAATACGGTTCATTACCGCCTGCACATAACCATTGCCTTCGACGCGCAAGACTTGCAGGATTTTTTGCCGCGAGATGACTCCCACCATGTCGCTGCCCCGGATTACAGGGAAGTCGTCTTGCAGGGAATGAACCGCCTTTTCCAGCGCATCCTCAAGGGTGTCGGCTGGCGACAGCGTCGCAAAATCGGTGAGCATAATGTGTTCCAGCCGAACCGTTTCCAGAACCGACTGGAATACAGCCGAACGCTCTTCCAGTTGCGCTGCCAGGAACAGGAAGAAGCCAATCATCGTCATCCAAATATTCCAAAGCATGCCAGTCAGCATGAACAGCGCAGCAAAGGCCTGACCAATGGTCACGGCGCGTTTGGTGGCGCTGACTGAATCCATTTGACGCGCAAATACAGCGCGCAACACGCGGCCGCCATCCATTGGATACGCAGGCAGCAAATTGATTGCCGCCAGGAATAGATTGGACCAGACAAAACTGCGGGCAAGATTGCTCGAATGCACGTAAGGCCGGGCCCACAAATTAATTTCGGGTGATATTAGGTAGAAGACGCCGGCGGCAACCGCCGCAAGCGCGACATTCACTGCCGGGCCTGCCAGCGCAATGCGACTCTCTCTCTTCCATATTTGCGATTTCGAGTCTGGCGCTTGCTGGGTTTCATCGAGCAGGGTAACCCCGCCGATGGGGAGCAAAATAATAGCCTTGGCTTGGATTCCCAGACGTCTAGCGATGAGGGCGTGTCCTAATTCGTGCAAGATCACGCAAGCGAAGATTATGCCAACCAGCGCAAAACTTCGGCCCGGATTTACCGTGCTGGGAGGAGCAGACTCCGTTAGAACTACAAAGATAAGAAGGAAAATAAAGCTCAGATGAATGCGGACTTCCACGCCGTAAATGCGCCCCGCCGAAATAGACCAATTTCTCATAGCTGAAGGATTCCGAATCCTGCTATACCCATTCTATATAGTTAGACGACGCGGCGTGTCGCCGGGTTGCGGTCAACCCAATCGAAAGTGCGGCGCGAAAAATCGCTGGTATCGAATGCGAGTGATTGCAGGAAAGCTTCGGAGCCGGCCATTGCTCTCATCGGCAGGGCACGGTCTGCGACCGACGTCCGACCGGTTGCGGGAAACATTGTTCGACGTGCTTACCGCAGGGAATCCCTCCGCACTCGAAGGAACAACCTGGATTGACTTGTATGCGGGTACGGGCGCCGTGGGAATCGAAGCCATCAGCCGGGGAAGTGGAGTTGTTCACTTCGTGGATGCTGCACCTAAAGCCTTTGATCTAATCCGGCGCAATCTGCGTTCGCTGGGAGTAAATGCCGGTTTCAAGGTCTTAGATATGGACGTGGTTCGGGCATTGCGGACGCTTCAACAGCGGAGCGTGACGGCGGATTTTATTTTCCTAGATCCGCCCTATGAGCTGACAGAAGAATATAACCAAACGTTGAATGCGCTTTCTGCGTCGTCATTGCTGAAACCTGAAGGCATCGTGATCGCCGAACACATAAATAAATTTGACCCGGGAGACGCGTTTGGGACTCTTCATCGCTTCCGATTATTGGAACAGGGAGATTCCGCTTTGAGTTTCTATGGCAGGCAGAATAGTGACGGCGTAAAGCGCGATTCGGAATGACCCTCTGCCCAACTACATCAAAATGTCGTCTGCGCGCCGGACGATCGGGTGCTGCATTTCTTGAAGGTCATTTTTCACCATATTCAGCCCGTACACGCACTGCTCAAAATTATGCGAGAGGCGGGCAAATAATGGCGCGACTTTCGTGTATTCGAAGTCCTCGAATTTGGAAACGATGTAATAACTTTCTTTTCCGGCCTTCATCCAATCAATAAAATTTTC
>PNAR01000140.1 GCA_003169715.1 Acidobacteriaceae bacterium
CGGGAATCGCGGCGCAATTTACCTCCACAAACATTTCGTCTTTACGAAGACTGTTCGCGTGAATGGCGTTGGCAACCAATTCCTTTCCAGTCCCGGATTCTCCATAGATCAGCACCCGTCCATTGGTCGGCGCCATGAGTTGAATCTGCTGGCGTAAGGCCTTCATCGGAATGCTGTCGCCCGCAATGATACTTTTCGGCGTTAACTGTTTCTTGAGATCGCGATTCTCATTTCGTAAGTTGCGGGCATCAATCGCGTGCTTGATCAATATTACGGTCTTGTCTATAGAAAGAGGCTTTTCAAGAAAGTCGTAAGCGCCGAGCTTGGTTGCGCGAACCGCTGTCTCGATGGTTCCATGGCCGGAGATCATAACGATTTCGGGAGCATTCTCCATCTCCCGGATTCGTTCGAGAGTCTCCAAGCCGTCCACGCCCGGAAGCCAGACGTCCAGCAATATCAGATCGAATGTGCGTTTACGAAGAACCTCAAGGCATTGCTCGCCACTTTCGGCGACGGAAACCTGATAGCCTTCATCTTCCAGTACGCCTTGAAGCGACTGCCGGATGGTGGATTCGTCGTCCACGATAAGAATTTTATGCATGATGAAGCGCAGGGCTGGCGGCAACGGAGTCCAATACCACTGGCAACTCAACTATAAACCGGGAACCGGATGGCTTATTTTCTTCGACCCGGATGGAGCCGTGGTGATCTTCAATAATCCGGCTCACGATTGCGAGGCCGAGGCCTGTGCCGCGCTGTTTGGTCGAAAAGTAGGGGAGAAACAAACGCTCTTTCAGTTCGCGAGACACGCCATGCCCCGTATCGGAGATAACGACTTCGACCGCGTCACCGGTGGCGACAATCGCCGTGGAAATGTCAATTTCCCGCAGTGGGGAGTTCAGCATGGCTTCGGCGGCGTTATCCACGAGATTAGCCAGCGCCCTCTTAATGGCTTCGGGATCCGCCATCACCTTGGGGAGATCGGGCGCAAGCTGGGTACGCACGTGAATATTCGCTAGACGTCCATCGAACATGCCTAAAGCAGTCTCCACGATTCCGTTGATGTTCGACGGTTGCGGTTTCGCTGTGGGGAAGCGCGCAAGTGTCGAAAATTCATCCACGAGAGTTCGAACCGTGTCCACCGCGCTCGATATCGTCTCTGCGCAGGAATCAATCGTGCGAAGCGAAGCTTGATCAGGGATACCGCTGCGCTTCAAGTGCCGCCGAATGCGGTCCGCGGACAGCGCAATCGGCGTCAACGGATTCTTGATCTCATGGGCAACCCGCCGGGCCACATCACGCCATGCCGCCTGTTTTTGTCCCTTCAACAAATCGGACAAATCTTCGAAGACCAGCACATATCCCAGACGCTCGCCGTCATGTTGAAGAGTGGCAACTGTTGCCGCAACATTCAGCGTCGCGCGCTGCACAGTTATTTCCATCTGGGTCGTGGTGCTTCCCATGCGGTCCGCGCGCCGCAACAGAGGCTCGAGGTCCTGTAACATTTCAGAAGAAAATACGTCGCCAAGCGGCGAACCTATAAGGATGGTGGGCGCGCCCGCTTCCTCGCCCTTGGGATGAAACAGCCGCAGCAGTGCTTGATTCAGATGGGTAATGTGGCGATCGGCATTAAGCGAGAGCACGCCGGTGGGAATACTCTCCAGTATCGTCTCAATGTGCCTGCGCCGTTGTTCCAGGGTATTGTTTGCTGCGCTCAATTTCCGGCTGGATGCTTCAATCTGTCGCCGGCTGACTTCGAGATCCCCGGCCATGAGATTGAATGATCGAACCAGGTCTCCCAATTCATCCGCCGCTGTAATCTCAACGCGATAGTCGAGCCGTCCACGAGAGATCTCCTGAGTGGCCTCCGCCAATGCGGCTACCGGACGGGTGACGAGTTTGGATAAAAAAAGCGCAAACCATGTGGTCGCGAACAACACCAGCACGGTAAGCAACAGCAACAAGTCCATGTAGGTCCGGCGCACCAGCCGGCGCTTACGGCTCAAATCCAGGTAGCGCTGTTGGCTGGCCTCAACCTGTCGCACGGTCTGGGAAAAGTCATGTGGGAGGGGCATCGCAACGACAATCGTGCCATTATTGCCGACCGGAGCCGATCCAAGAATGTAGTCGGTTTGCTGCCACGTGAAGGCGCTGTTTGCGGCTAGCCGCTCTGTAAGCTTGTCCTTCAGTCTGGGCCACGGAGCCGGCATTGCATCGCTTTCCGCAACTTCATCTCCAGAAAGCGCTAGCGCAAATCCGCCTTGCAGGCTGGATTTCTTCCTTCGGAACTCGCCAGCGGCCAGGGATAGATTGTGTACCGCGAAAGCATGCTGCGTATCCGGAGCCTCTGCGATGGATGCGGCCTCCGCTCGCGCATTCTCTCCGACATACCGTGATAGCAGCGAGGCCATTGTCGCCGTATCGCGGCGGACCTCCTCTACCGGACTGGAGAACCATTTATCAATTGAGCGGTTTATCAGACCATATGCAAACCAAAACATCACGATCACCGGAAGAAACGAAAGCAACAAACTGGCCACCACGAGGCGAGTACGAAATTTCGAACCAAGAACGCCCAGCCGCCGTTCAGCAAAGAGTTTCAGAAGATTGCGCGCCAGAACGAAGGTCAATGCGACAAACAGCAAAAAGATCAGCGCCGACAACGACATCAAGAAGAGTAGTGCTTGATTGTTGTCGGGATTCAGAAAGGGCAGATCAAATGAGGATTGCGAGAGAAGGATTCCAAAAAGCAAAACAATGCCAATGACGAGCAGGACGATGGCTTTTTTTCGTCCCGAAGTCTTGGCGCCAGAACGGGTTGAGTTGGAATTTTGCACGCCAAAGGGATGCTTCATCGCCGCGGTAGCAGGGAAGCATCCCGTAGATTATAAGCCGCCGGGCTTTCGTCCGATGGGCGCGTTTCGCTGAAGGCTTAGGGAAGCTTATTCCTACGCCCCCACCAGCGCCGCTTCCGCGTCATAGATCGAGTGCCATGAAGTCGCGGCTTTCAATCGGTCGTTTACGTTGTTAATATTTTTTACCCCTTCATCCAGCAGCCACTTGCGAAAAGCCTCGCCGCCTTGTTTCGCGTAAATGGGAATCCCGTCTTTCCATGTGGCCCGGCCGCAAAGCACGCCGTTGAACTTCACGCCCGATTCAGCCGCGAGTTCCAGGGCTTCGGTAAACTCCGCATTGCTAACGCCAGCGGACAAGTAAATAAACGGCTTCTTGGTCACGGCCGCGGCCTTCCTAAACAAATCCATGGCTTCTTTCCGGTTATAGGCCGACTGTCCCGTGCATGCCTTGGCTCCTTCGACAAATTTAAGATTCACAGGGATTTCCACTTTTAGCACGTCAACGCCGTAGTTCTCTTTGCTGAATTCTTTCATGCTCTCAGTTACTATTTGCGGCTTGAGCTTGGCGTAATCCATGCCCTTTTCGTCCGCCCCTTCCTGATAGCCGACGAACTCAAGGAAAAACGGAATGTCGTTAGCGCGACACTCGTCTCCCAGGCGCTCCACCCACGCGTGCTTCTGATCGTTCACTGGCTTGGGATCAAACGGCGTGTAATAAAGCAGGATCTTGATGCAATCCGCTCCCGCTGCCTTCAGTCGCTGAACGGACCAGTGGTTGAGCAGATCCCCCAAACGGCCCGGACCAGTTTTGTCATATCCAGTCTTTTCATATGCGAGCAGCAAGCCCGAATTCTTCGCTCTGCGTTTTGAAGCGGGCAATCCCCATTCAGGATCGAGCAGGATGGCGCTTGCATGTTGCGTGAGCACTTCGGTTACCAGGGATTTAAATTCCTCCATCATGGCATCGCTGACTTCCGAACCTTTTTCTTTTGCGAGGGACTTTTGCAGCGAACCGCGCTGATCCATCGCGGCCGCCGCGATTACTCCGCGCTCGTTAGAAACCCTCTTCAGACCGGCCAGTTTCCCGGGACTAAGCTTCATAAACTCCTCCAATAATTGCGTTGAAATGGGATTACGTGCGAAATCAGACAACTAATCGGGACACCCCAACATTGTAATATGTTTTGCGCTTTATCTGCGAAGTGGCTGGTTGGGCTTAACACGGAGTCGCTGAGGCACGGAAAAGCTAACTGTGTCTCCGTGCCTCTGTGTCTCCGTGGTATAAATTTTGTGTGAAGTTTTTCGATGGAAATATCCAGTGCGGCTTTTACTTCTTCGTAAGTCTGAGTCACAGAGTCATAGAGTAAGAAGCCGTGCGGCGACGCTATGGATTAGCCGCCGAAGACGCCAATTTATGAATTGGGCCCACCTCAACTTCTACTTGTGAATTCCTCGGAAATATCACGTCGCGCCCGCGAGCGATGAATCGGGTATAAACGGTTCGTCCAGTGTCAATCATTCCAACGACTCCGCCTACTGTTCTTGAACCGGTAGAGATCGCCACAATGCGCGTAATCAGTCCGAATCCATTGCTGGCCACTGCACTGCGGCCCATGCCGCCGTCCTCATCGTCCGAGAAAGCGGACAACGCAAGAAAACCAAGAGTTAAAGGCAGCATGACTCCTTTCTTCGTATCTGGCTCAACTCCACCCTCGGTATCGAGTTTCAAGCTCCGGTTCTTTGATCCATCCACCGCAGCGGGCACGCCGGAAACTTGTTGTTGCGCTCCCTGCGGAAAATCCACTTGGTTGAAGGTGAACCGCAATGCCCCATTTTTGCCCCATTTTTCCGCTGCACGCGCGCGCAAAACCCGTCCCCGCAGAATGGCGCCCTGCGGAATTTCAATCTGGCCTTCGGAGCTCAGCACCGGTTGAGTTACCACCGCGCTTACCAGGTCTCCCCGTTTCCCGGTCTTGGAACTCAACTCCTGTTGCAGTCGAGCATGAAGATATGCGGACTGATTTAGGTTGTGATCTTTCGGTAAGACGCTCGGCGTCTGCCCGGGAAACTCTTGCCGCTCAATGGACGCTACCTTAGTGAGCAGAGCCACATCATACTGCGATCCGGCTTCGACTATCTCCGGGTGCCAGGGCAGTTGCGAGAATACGTATTTCTTCAGACGATCAACTTTCCCAGGAGCGGTGACCGTGGTTACGGCCTGATTTTTCTGGGCAATCACAACGTTCCATCCCTGCCTGATGAGCGATGGCCGTTTGGTGTGGGAGCTTTGGAAGCGAACCACTTGCCTGCTCGCCTGTGCGGGCAATGTCAAAATAGAAAGCTGCGCTCCGTTTTGCAATCTCAGGCCATTGAATCGAATCGCGGCTTCATGCAATGGAGTGAAATCGCCATGAGAAATCGCGTTCGCTCGTTTGCTTTTTGAAACGGGAGTTACGGCTGAGACTTCGCCGAACAGAACAGTTCCCACCGGAATTACCAACCGGTTCGAATCGTAAAGAGGTTCGACTGTATGGGCTCTTACCGCGGTTCCGAGCTTGACCTTCGCAGAAGTATCTAGTTCCACTCGAAGTGTACGATTTCCCACAGTAGCGTTGTCTTGCGATTGAGCAAACACGGAGAGAATACCTAACAGCAGCCAGACTAAGCAGGAAAGCACGATTGACGACCTGAGGACTCTAAACCGCAGAAATACGACTGAATGCATTAGAAAACCAATTCTACGCGACAAAATCGCGCTAAATCCACCCGATTGTGAGGTCTCTCGTAAGTCAGTGAATTTGCTAGCAGAAAATGTAAGACAGTTATCGTGCCTAACTAAACGGATACGAAATCGTCTCAGGCAATCAAGGACGACCCAAAGAGACTAAACAAAAGAATGAGCAGTACGATCAATGTGAATACGACATACATGCGATCACGCTCCGCGGCGAATCCGAAGATGGAAAATACGACTCGCGCAACGGGAGTGGCGATCAGCAAGAGGAGTCCGAGCTGAATAATTCCGCCTCCATGCAATTGGAGTGCGTATCGAAAAATTGCCGGAATACTTCTTAGACTTTCAGGCTCTCCGCGAAATACCCTGTAGTTGGCGTAGGAATTACCATGATAGGTCAGGAAAATTACCCCTCCGCAAAACACAACCAGAGCGGAGATCAGCACGCCGGCGCCAAGCAAATTGCCGATGATGATCTCAACTTTCTCGTCAGTCCATTTTGGTGAGCTCATATAGTTCCGAATACACCTTTCACTAACATCTGCACTCCAAGTACCGCAATCACTACGCTGAATATAAGCCGCAGCCATTTCGTCTCCGCCTTAACCAGAATTCGCGTTCCCCATAACGAACCTGCGAGCACGCCCAGCATTACCGGCATGGCCAGCCCCGGATCAATGTATCCTCGTTTTAAGTAAAGGCCGGCACTTGCGGCGGCGGTGACCCCGATCATGAAATTGCTCGTCGTGGTAGACACCTTGAATGGAATCTTCATGGCATGGTCCATAGCCAGAACTTTTACGGCCCCAGAGCCAATGCCGAGCAAGCCGGACAATGCACCCGCACCGAACATCAGGCTGAAGCCCGCCGGAACCCGCTGCACGTTGTAATGACGCAAGCCACCCGCATCAGGGAAACTTCCATTCATGCGCAGGCGCGTCGCCAGCGCATCTGGAGGAACATTGCGATCGGAGGCGGACCTCGGCTTGCGTGAAAGATACGCCGAGTAGAGCAACACCAGCCCAAAGATAATGGCAATCGCCGATGTAGAAACTTTTGCCGCCAAAAAAGCGCCGCAAACGGCGCCAATTGTGGTGGCAATCTCCAGAAACATTCCAATCCGGATGTTGGAAAAACCCTCTTTGACGTAAGCCGCCGCCGACCCCGATGAAGTGGCAATCACCGAAACCAGCGACGCCCCGATTGCGTATCGAATATCAACTTTGAAAAAAATGGTCAGCAGCGGGACTAAGACCACGCCGCCGCCTAGTCCCGTCAGCGATCCAAGCAGGCCGGCCAGCAGGGAGCCAAATCCAACCAATCCTGTAAACTCAAAAACATTCATCCACCTCGCCTCCGGTGACGAGAGTTGCCTATCTTACGTGAAATTGTTGTTTTGGCATTCATCGGCAGGATCTATAGACAACCCGCGCTGGAATTATGTCCTCTTTGCAGCGAAAATGATTCAGCCCCGTTAGTATTTTTATGGTCTCCCCACCAACCCAATCAAAAAGAAAAGCTGGCCTCGCGCTTTGGATGGAGCGCGTGCTCGAAGAGTGTGACCGCGCCAGCATGGGGTTGTTGCCTGACCCTGTGCATGACTTGCGGGTCGCCTTGCGCCGCTGCCGGTCTTTGGCAGACGGAATTATGGCGATGGATCCCGATCCCGCATGGAAACAGATGAAAAAGGCGGGAAGGGATCTATTTAGAAGCCTCGGCTCGCTTCGGGATGTTCATGTGATGCAGGAATGGGTGAGCCGATTGGGAGACTCGAACGATACGGTAACCACTGCGCTGTCGCAATATCTCTCCACTCGCGAGCTCCAGTTAAAGCAGGAGGCGTTGAAGGCCCTTGCAGACTTCGACCGGAAGCAATGGAAAAAATGGAGTGCCATTCTCCCGCGACGGGCAGCCAGATTGCGCCCCGGCAATGTGATTTTTGAGCATCTTGCACTCGAACGCTGGAGCGAGGTTCATGAATTACATCGCACCGCACTCCGAAACCGCTCCAAAGTCGCGTTCCATAGTTTGCGTATTGGACTAAAACGATTCCGTTACATTGTCGAGAATTTTCTTCCCCAGCAACATGCAGCCTGGAACGATGATCTCAAAGAACTTCAAGATTTACTGGGGAAAGTACATGACCTCGACGTTCTTTGGGCGACCGCGTTGCAGGTGAATGCATTTCCCAATCAGGAATCGCGCTCTCATTGGCAGACACGAGTAATCGAAGAACGTACCAGCCGCATCGAGAAATATCGCGGCAAGATGCTCGGCAAGAATTCGCTTTGGCCAATCTGGCGCGCCGCATTGCCGAGCGGAAAAGAAGTGGCAGCACTGGCGTTACGACGCCTGAAGCTTTGGGCGTCGGCCCTCGATCCGGACTTCAAGCATTCCAGTCACGTAACTAAGTTGTCGCTCCAACTCTATGATGGATTGCCGCCCAGGAAACAGTCTACCAATGCAGCGAACGGTTCTGACCTGCGTGCGATTCTGCAAGTTGCTGCACTCTTGCACGATGTCGGCCGTTCGAAACGAGAGAAAGGGTCGCACAAGACCACCTATAAGCTGATTCATCGCCTGACGCCGCCTTTGGGTTGGAGCGTAGCCGACTTGCATCTTGCTGCCGTTGTTTCCCGCTATCATCGGGGCGCGTTGCCTAATACCGATCAGCCATACTTGCGTGGACTCAATCCCGCACAACGGCAGAATGTATTTCTTCTCGCAGGGATTCTGCGTTTAGCGAATGCGCTTGACGCAGATCGCAACGGCCGTATTCAGCGACTTCACGTCGAGCAGCGGGACAAGGTGCTTGTGATCACCGCTCAAGGCTACTCTCCCCGGAATCGGCTGGCGGAAGGTATCGCGGCGGCACGGCATCTGCTGGAAATGGTATATGAGCGTCCGCTGATGGTGAAGCCGGAGAAACGAAGATCCTAGCTTTATTTAATGAGCCTCTCTCTTGCGCGCAACTCATAGATCTTGGCTTTGACGTGAAAGAACTGAACACCCTGAAACCCACAGTAGATAAGTCCCGGCACGCCATCCAGGAACCCGAGGCGGAGAATGTACTTATACAAGAAATACAGAACCGGCGAACCGGGAAGTTTGAATAGTTTTTTCCGCAGCCAGCGCCGCCGTTGTGCCTGCGTGCCCATCAGAGAGGGCGGCAGTTCCGTGTCGGTCTGTCCCTCAACCCACACCTTCGCTTCCCAATTCGAATACTCATCATGCTTGTGAATGTAGCGGGAAAGCGATTCGACATTGCGATGCATCAGCGGATGTTTCAATTTCGCCGTTCTACCATCCACAACC
This sequence comes from Acidobacteriaceae bacterium, assembly GCA_003169715.1. Lineage (GTDB taxonomy): Bacteria > Acidobacteriota > Terriglobia > Terriglobales > Acidobacteriaceae > PALSA-188. Next base: position 8,905 of record PNAR01000140.1, read on the forward strand.
ACGTGCTCATGAACTTCCATGTCGCACATGGAAAGGTCCTGGCCTCGCAGCCTGCATTCAAAATGTCCTTTGCCACGCCGGAACAGCGAGAGCTTTTCGAGGTGACCGCCACTGTGTTTTAGCGTCCGGCCAAGAAAATGCATTTGCAGCCTGATGAAATAGCCGCTGATTTGGTCATCCCGGATGGCTTGGCAAATTTCATCGGCGAATTCCTGTGTCAACGCCTCGTCAGCGTCAAGAAGCAGAATCCAATCGTGGGCGAAAGAAAGAGTATCCATTGCCCACTGGCGCTTCTTGGGCCAGCCGCCAACATAATCAAATTGCACGATCTTCGCGCCGTAGGAACTGGCAATTTCGACCGTCGCATCAGTGCTGCCCGAATCAATCACAAAAACTTCACCGAAACCACGCAGTGATTCCAGACAGCGCGACAGATTGTGAGCTTCGTTGCGAACAGGGATGATCACACTGATCGGAATCTTGATCGCCTGGTGGTTCCGGATCAGCGTCCCCTGTTCTTCGAGTTTGGGGATGGGGGGGGGCATGTTGCGACCACATTTTACCTTGGAATTGACCGTCTTCTAATAAAGCGCCCCTTTGCGAGTGTGTCTTTGTTTAGACCAGGTTTCCCTTTACACCCAAAAATTTTGCTCCCGGCTATTCTTGTTCATGGAGTTTCATGCGATTATTGTGCGCCTGGCAATCAATTTTCGCGCTCGCCGAATTCCGCGCCGCTGTTCATGTGTTGGGTTGATGGCTTTTTGCATTCGTTGCGTGGAAATTGCTGCCTTCGCATGCCACATGGTTAGCTCTGGCATGTGCAACTTTCACATGGGGGGCGGCTTCTGCGATCATGTGGACTGCCCGCAAACGTACTTAGGAAAATTCCTAGCTAGTACGGTTCATTCCCTAAATGTCTCGGACGAAGCGAGCCACGAAATGATACAGTAAGCGTTTATTAAGTGAGCGTTTACGTTATCTGGGATAATCACCGGCGCAATAGAAACGTGACGAGCCGTGCCAGAACACAATATTGCGATAAGATAGGACCGATTATGGCGCCTGCGGAATGTAGCATGGGGAGACCGGTAAGCGTTTACCGAAATCGCGTTAAGGCGCTGGTCGAGTATTCAAGGAGAAGTGCTTGAAACCATTAACCCCATTTTCTTCGTCAAGACGAAAGTTTCTGCAACAAGCCTCGGCTGCCGGAATCGCTTGCTCAACTAACGTTGTGTTCGGACGTTTTGCGTCTGCTCAGGTTGCACCCACAACTAGTACGGTTCGCGTCTATGTGGATTCCAGGCGGACCATCGCGTCGCTCGATCGCAATCTGTTTGGCTCTTTTCTCGAACATCTGGGCCGCGCGATTTACGAGGGAATTTATGAGCCGGGATCGAAACTATCCGATTCCAACGGATTCCGCACCGATGTCTTGAATGAAATCAAGAAAATGGGAGTTCCAATCATTCGTTATCCCGGAGGGAATTTCGTCTCCGGATACAACTGGCTCGACGGCGTGGGCCCGAAGCAGGATCGCCCAGTCGAATTGGATAAAGCATGGAATTCACTCGATTCCAATCAGTTCGGGACCGACGAATTCATGGCCTGGTGCAAGATGGCCGGCGTCGAGCCGTTGATGGGCTTAAATCTCGGCACTGGAACCGCTGAAGAAGCGGCCGCTCTGGTGGAATATTGCAATGTTGAGAAAGGCACCAAGTGGAGTAACCTGCGGCGCAAGAATGGAATACAACTACCCTACAAAGTTCAGAAGTGGTGTCTGGGGAATGAAATGGATGGTCCCTGGCAAATCGGCCACATGCTGGCCACTGAATACGGTCTTAAGGCTGCGGATGCGGCCCGCCAGATGCGATATGTAGATCCATCGCTGCAACTCGTCGCCTGCGGATCGAGCGGCCCCTTCACTCCTACTTACCTTGAATGGGACCGGGAAGTCCTCGAGCAGTGTTATGACTACGTGGATGCACTCTCCCTTCACAGGTATTTTGAAAACACTCCGGACACCACAGGGGGCGACAGCTCCAAGTTCCTCGCTATGAACTTAAGCATGGAACAACAAATCGCTGAAACGCTTGCGGTATGCGATATGGTTGGAGGCCGTCGGCACTCGCCCAAGAAACTTTGGCTCTCGTTTGATGAGTGGAACGTCTGGTACCGGGCGCGAAGCGGTTCCGACGTAAATGGTAATAGGCAGGAAGCGCCGCATTTGCTCGAAGAAGTCTATGACCTTGAAGACGCGCTGCTGGTCGGCGGACTCATCAATTCGCTCCTGCGGAATGCGGATCGGGTAAAAATTGCGTGTCTCGCGCAGCTCGTGAATGTAATCGCTCCGATTATGACGAATGCCAATGGTCTGATGCGGCAGACTATTTATTATCCTTATAATTGGGCTCTGCAATACGCCCGCGGACGTGTGCTTAATGTTTTGACGGAGTCGCCAACCTATGAGGTTTCAAAAATGGGTGACGTCCCTTACGTGGATGTCGCGGGTACGGTCAATCCGGAGGGGGGAAAGGTTTCACTGTTTATCCTCAACCGTGACCTGACCAAGCCTCACCAGGTTGAGGTGAACTGGGAAGATAAAGCGCCATCTCACCTACTCTCGTCCGTATTATTGACGGGGGAGGATTTGAAAGCCGTCAACACTTTCGATCAGCCGCAACGCGTTGCTCCACAAGCATTGGAGAAGCCTTCCACGGCGGGCAGTCGAACCACTGTAGAAATGCCGCCTCGCTCGTACGCTGTCATTCAATGGGACGCATAGGCCCTTAAGGCGGAATTCGAACGTTTGAGGAAGAAACAATGCTGCTGCAAGCGCTTCGCGAAGAAGTACTCGAAGCAAATCTCGAACTGCTGCGAAGAGGATTAGTCCTCTACACTTTTGGCAATGTGAGTAGCATTTCACGGGAAGAGGGGCTCGTGGTCATTAAGCCGAGCGGAGTTCCGTATGAAAAAATGAAGCCGGAACATCTGGTAATTACCGATCTGGAAGGGAAGGCCATTGAGGGTAAGCTAAGGCCGTCTTCTGATTTGCCGACTCACCTGGTGCTGTACAAGGCGTTCGCGAAAATCGGAGGAGTGACCCATACCCATTCTGAGTATGCGACCGCATGGGCTCAGGCTCGCCAGCCCATTCCATGTTTCGGAACTACCCACGCAGATTATTTTCACGGATCAATTCCCGTCACCGATGTTATGACGGAAAAAGAAATCGAGTCGGAATACGAGAAAAATACCGGCCATGCGATTGTGCGTGCTTTTAAAGACCTGGATTATGTGGCAATTCCCGGTGTGCTGGTTGCAAATCACGGCCCGTTTGCGTGGGGGCCGGATGCAGCCACCTCAGCGCACAATGCCGTTATTATGGAAGCTGTGGCTCGCACCGCTTATTTGACCCGGAGCATCAATCCGCTCGCAGCTATAGTTGGACAGGCTTTGCAGGATAAGCACAACTCAAGGAAGCACGGAAGCAACGCTTATTATGGACAGGAAAAAGCGAGCAAATGACACTCACGAATTCTACTAATGTTGTCATTCCGAAGCGCAGCAGGATCGCGCGCGGGATCTGCTGTTCTCTCCCGCAAGAGAGTTCTGTCCGATAGGACGAAGAGTTTGATTCTACGAACAGGAGTTTTATGTCAAATAAGAAAATGACCATGGGGTTGATTGTCGGGAACCGCGGTTTTTTCCCCGATCATCTCGCGAAAGAAGGCCGCGAAGAAATGCTCCGCGTCCTTAAGGCGAAAGGCATTGACGTGGTCGCGCCCACGCCCGAAGAGACCCATTACGGAGCAGTGGAAACCCGCGAAGAATCGCGTCGGTGCGCCGATTTGTTCAAGCGGAACCGCGACCGCATAGACGGCATCATCGTCACCCTGCCAAATTTCGGCGAAGAACGTGCGATTGCCGATACTTTGCGATTGGCCGACTTGCGAGTGCCGGTACTCATTCAGGCCACGCCGGACGATCCGAAAAAAATGACGATTGCTTTTCGCCGCGACAGTTTCTGCGGCAAGATGTCGGCGTGCAACAACCTCATGCAGTATGGAATTCCCTATTCAGTCACCACACTGCACACGGAGAGTCCGGATTCTCCTGAGTTCGCGAAAGACTTACACTGGTTCGAGGCCGTCTGCCGTGTCGTAAATGGTTTTCGAAACCTGCGCGTCGGAGCGATTGGCGCCCGTCCCGCGGCTTTCAACACGGTTCGTTACAGCGAGAAGATTTTAGAATCCCAAGGCATTTCAATCGAGACGCTGGATCTCTCGGAAGTCCTCGGCCGTATCGGCAGAATGAAAGATGACGACGAGGCGGCTCAGGCCAAACTTGCTTCTATAAAAAAGTATGTGGATTCAAGCAACGTTCCGGCGGCCGCGCTCTTGAAGATGGCAAAGTTGGGCGCTGTCGTTGATCAATGGATGTCCGCGACAGAGGTCGCAATCAGCGCCGTTCAATGCTGGACCTCGATCGAAGAAAACCTCGGCGTGGTGCCTTGCACGATCATGAGCATGATGAGCGATAGTCTCCTCTCAAGCGCGTGCGAAGTGGATATCTGCGGAGTCATCGGCATGCACGCCTTGCGCCTGGCTTCCGAAACTCCGTCAGCTCTTCTCGATTGGAACAATAACTACGGGCCCGATCCGAATAAGGCCGTCTGCTTTCACTGTTCGAACTTGCCTAAACATTTCTTTCGCTCAATGAAAATGGATTATCAAGCGATCATTGCGGGCACCGTCGGGATCGAAAATACTTACGGCACGGTCGTTGGCGTAATCAAACCAGACAAGATGAGCTTCGCGCGTTTCTCGACCGACGACACTTCAGGCAGGATGCGCGGCTACGTCGGCGAAGGCAGGTTCACGGATGATCCTCTGAATACTTTTGGCGGCGCGGGCGTCGTTGAGATTCCGAAGATGCAAAAGCTATTGCGCTACATCTGCGAAACCGGTTTCGAACATCACGTCGCCGCGAATCTCTCTACCGTGGCATCCGCGGTTCACGAGGCCTCCACAAGATACTTTGGCTGGGATATGTACTGGCACGAACGCAACGACGGAAACTGCTGATGGCCATTGTTGCCGGCGTAGATTTCGGAACATTGAGCGTTCGCGTCGCGATTGTGGACAGCGAGCGCGGAGTACTTGACTCTGCGGTCGTCGAATATCCATTGCATCGTAAACGCGAAGATCCTGAATACGCGACTCAGTCTCATGAAGATCACATGGTTGCTCTCGCCGCCGCAACTCGCGAGGCGGTGAAAAAAGCCGGCATCCCAGGCGATCAAGTGCAGGCGATCGCCCTCGATACCACAGGCTCTTCGGTCATCCCTGTTGATAAGAAAATGCAGCCGCTCGGTGAGTATTATTTGTGGTGCGATCACCGCGCCAAGGGAGAAGCGGCGGAGATCACGGAAGCCGCCCATCGAGAGAATCTTGAAGCGATCAAGTGGTGTGGAGGCGTTTACTCGTCCGAGTGGGGATTTTCGAAGCTGCTGCATTGGCTCCGGCACAATCCTGCCAAGCGTGCAGAGTTTGGCTCCGCATTTGAACATTGCGACATGGTTGCCGCCACGCTCTGCGGCATCACCGATCCCAGCAAAGCAAAACGCAGCATATGTGCCATGGGTCATAAGTGGATGTGGAATTCCGGCCTCGGCGGCCTGCCTCCAGAAGAATTCCTCGTCAAAGTTGATCCTTTATTAAAAGGTGTCAGAGAAAAACTTCAGGGCGAGTATGCGACCTCGGATCAGATCGCAGGAACTCTTTCGGCGTACTGGGCCGATAAGCTTGGACTTAAAGCTGGAATTCCGATTCCAGTGGGTGCCTTCGACGCGCATTGGGATGCAATTGGCGCCGGATGCCGCACCGACGACATGGTGAATGTGATCGGAACTTCAACCTGCATCATCGGCATTACGCCATGCGTGAATCTTGTTCCGGGTGTGTGCGGCGTGGTGCAGGGAAGTGTTCACCCGCAGCGGACAGGGATCGAGGCCGGGCTTTCCGCCGTGGGAGACATCTTCAACGCAATTGCGGGCCGCGCAGGAACCGACGTGCAGACTCTCAGCCGTGGATTAGAAAATTACCGCGCCGGCCAAACCGGATTGCTGCGCATGACCTGGGACAACGGCGATCGCACCGTCCTGGTGAATCCCAATCTCCGGGGCATCACGCTGGGCTGGAATTTGCAGAGCACCGCGCAGGATGAGTTATTCGCCGCTATTGAAGGCACGGCTTTCCACACGCGTGTGATTCTGGATCGCATGGCGGAAAATGGGGTTCACATCAAACGCGTGATCAATGCGGGTGGAATCCCGCAGAAAAACGATGTACTCAATCACGTTTACGCCAACGTATTGGGACGTCCGGTTCTCGTTCCAAGCAAGAATGTCGTAAGTCTGGGGTCCGCGATTTTTGCGTTCCTCGCAGCGGGAACATTCAAGACGGTTGAAGAGGCCCAGGATAAGATTTGTCCGTCTCACAAGGTATTCGCTCCGGATAAATCGCAGCAATCCGTGTACGATTCTCTGTATGATTTGTATCGAAACCTTTACTTCGCATTTGGGTCTCCCGCTAAGGGAGCCTTCGGAAATGTGCTGCCGGCATTGATTCGAACCGCAGAACAGGTAAATAAGAGTTTGGAAAGCAAAGCTTCGTGATAGAAGTTGCAAGTCGTTCTTGTTTCTAAAAACGATTACGGAGGATACACAATGAAGTTGAGCGTGCCAATGGTTGCCTTTCTGCTGGTTTCTCTATTAACTGTGAACGCGTGGAGTGCACAAGGGAAAAAATCAACTATGCAAAAGCAAGCCTTTGGGAAAACCGACGATGGCCAGCAGATGGACCTATATACGCTTACCAACGCTAAGGGAATGGAAGTCGCTATCACGAATTTTGGCGGCACGATTGTGTCCATCAAAGTTCCGGACAAGAATGGCAACATCGCCGACGTTTTGCTGGGTTATGACGACGTATCGGGCTATCAGGGCGGAAAAGCATACTTCGGTGCGACTATCGGCAGATATGGTAATCGCATTGCCAAGGGAAAATTCACCCTGGATGGGAAAACCTACACCCTGCCGCAAAACGATGGCGTCAACACTCTGCACGGCGGGACGAAAGGTTTTAGTCAACGCGTTTGGACGGCCAAAGACGTTTCCAGTCCCGCTGGACAGGCTTTGCAGCTAACTTACTTGAGCAAAGACGGGGAAGAAGGATTTCCCGGAAATTTGTCGGTGAAAGTAGTGTTTACTCTGGCCAATACCAATGAATTAAAGATTGATTACAGTGCAACCACTGACAAGGACACTGTTCTCAACCTAACCAATCACTCTTATTTCAACCTCTCTGGCAAGGGTGAGGGCGACATTCTGGGTACAGAACTCACGCTTCACGCGTCGAAATTTACTCCCGTGGACGCGACATTGATTCCCACCGGCGAGTTACGCGCCGTCAAAGGCACGCCATTCGATTTCACCAAATCAACTGCCATTGGCGCACGTATTAATCAGGATGACGAGCAATTAAAACTCGCTGGAGGTTACGACCACAATTGGGTTCTGGACGCGGGGAAGACAGTTGCGTTGCACTTGGCGGCGCAAGCCTACGATCCCACAAGCGGACGCGAGCTCGAAGTATTGACTACCGAGCCGGGCATCCAGTTCTACACCGGCAACTTTCTCGATGGTTCCATTCACGGCAAGGGTGACAAAGTGTATAACAAGCACGCTGCTTTTTGCCTTGAGACGCAGCATTTCCCAGACTCACCAAATCATCCAAAATTCCCCACGACTGAATTAAAACCGGGACAGCGATATCACACCATGACTGTATTCAAATTTTTGACAAAATAGACTCAGGTGGTCCCCAACTCCGAGACGTCATCCTGAGCTTGCGAAGGA
>PNAR01000166.1 GCA_003169715.1 Acidobacteriaceae bacterium
TCGGACTGCTCGGACCGAACGGCAGTGGCAAGACTACGATGTTTCGCATTCTTTCGACGTTGATGGTTCCAGTTGGCGGACGCGCCATGATCCTCGGGTACGACGTAGCAAGACAGCCCAACGAATTGCGCCGTCACATTGGGGTGGTGTTCCAGTCCCAAAGCATAGATGTGAAGCTGACGGCAGCGGAAAATTTGCGGCATCAGGGGCATCTTTATGGCTTGCATGGGCGCGCCCTGGCTTCTCGGGTCACAGAAATGCTGCAACGGGTGGGACTCGCGGATCGCGCCAACGAGAAGGCCGAAACTTTCTCCGGTGGAATGCAGCGACGCCTTGAGTTGGCTAAGGGACTGCTTCACCATCCTTCAGTTCTTTTGCTCGATGAGCCTACAACGGGCCTCGATCCCGGAGCGCGAATTGATCTCTGGCAATATCTGCGAATTTTGCGTGACGAAGAGAAAGTCACTGTAATCGTGACTACTCATCTTATGGAGGAAGCGGAACGTTGCGACCGTCTTGCGTTTTTGAATCAGGGCAAGCTGGTGGCGCTGGGGACCCCGCTGGAACTGAAACAGGAAATCGGCGGAGACGTGGTCGTGTTCGAGGCGAAAGACGCCGAATCGCTCGCCGATCATATCCGCATACGATTTAATACCGAGGCGCAGGTGGTCCAGAATCAGGTCAGGCTCGAAAAGCAGAATGGCCACAGATTTATCACGGACGTGGTAGAAGCTTTTCCCGGCGAAGTTGAAGCGATTTCAGTAAGCAAGCCAAGCTTGGAAGATGTATTCATCCGCCGCACGGGGCATCGGTTCTGGACGGATCGCGGCGGGGAAGAACAAACCGGCCCCTAAAGATGTTGTCATTCCGAAGGGATTCATCCTTGAGGAATCTGCTGGCGATCGTACCCAACGAAAATTATGGCGACTCAAACCGCAACTCTTCCTGCTCATATCGTCCCGTCCAAAAACGAACTATTGCTGCCTGCCTTCACCCTTTGGCAGCGCGAAGTTGTCCGCTTTTACCGGCAGCGCACCCGCGTTGTGGGCGTTATCGCCTCGCCAATAGTGTTCTGGCTGGTCATCGGCTCGGGCTTCGGCACATCGTTTCGTTCAGGCGGGGCAAACGGCCAGCACTATCTCGACTATTTCTATCCTGGCGCGCTGATCATGATCGTGCTGTTCACTTCGATCTTTACCATGATGTCGGTGATCGAAGACCGCAAAGAGGGATTTCTGCTCTCGGTGCTAGTGGCCCCGGTTTCGCGTTCCGCCATCGTGCTCGGCAAGGTTCTTGGGGGAACGACTCTGGCAACGATTCAAGGATTGATTTTCCTCGCGTTCGCGCCGCTGGTTGATGTCCATCTAACCCTTGGGATGTTTCTGATGGCTGCTCTTACAGTATTTCTGATTTCCTTCGCCCTCACTGCCCTCGGATTCGTAATTGCGTGGCCGATGGATTCGACGCAGGCTTTTCACGCAATCATAAATTTATTTCTGATTCCGCTGTGGCTGCTGTCGGGAGCGATGTTTCCATTGTCCGGAGCTTCAGAATGGTTGCGGGTGCTGATGCGAATCAATCCACTGACTTACGGAGTGGAGGCCCTTCGCACCCTGCTGTATCCAGCGAACAGCCCTGATTTTTCGCTTTTTTCGTCACTCGCAACACTAGTGCTCTTTTCCTTGTTCATGTTCGGGCTTGCATTTGTGATGGTCAATCGCCGCACCACGAAGCCCGCTGCATGACAGCAGTCCCGCCGCAATACGCAATCTTTCCCGTAATTGATGCGACGATGAATGGCATCACCACGGTGCTGCTGGTGGTTGGGCATAGCTTCATTAAACGTGGGCGCCTCGCCGCACACCGTGCCTTCATGATCGCGGCGGTGATTTCATCCGCTATTTTCCTGTGCTCGTACCTTTATTTCCACTACCACGTCGGCTCGGTGCATTTTCAGGGACACGGCTGGTCCCGCCCGGTATATTTCACGATCCTCATTTCGCACGTGATTTTGGCGGCGGCAATCGTTCCTCTCGTCATCATCACATTGAGCTTTGCCATTCGCGAGCGTTTCGATAAGCATCGAGCAATCGCACGCTGGACGTATCCATTGTGGCTCTATGTCTCGGTCACGGGGGTGATTGTTTACATCATGCTTTATCACCTTTTTGCCGCCTAGGATTACTTTCTTCTCGCGGCTACAACGCTACTTTTCTGCGTCCGAATCACGCTTGACACAATTTGAATCACTGGCGTAAAGTTCGCGCCAGAAGAGCATCTCTTCCCATTTGGAGGCTCCCATGTCCACTGCCGCCACCCAACCGGTTGATCAAGCAAAACTTCACGAATTCGTCATGAAAGCAGTCGGCGAGATGGGAGCTGCGATGAATGCAGCACTCATTTTGGTGGGAGACAAGTTAGGCCTGTACAAGGCCATGGCCGGCAGAGGCCCCTTAACCTCTTCCGAGATCGCGGTCAAGACTGGGACGCATGAACGTTATGTGCGCGAGTGGCTGGCTGCCCAGGCCGCTGGAGGATTCGTCATTTACGATCCGGTTACGGCTCGGTATAGCCTGCTTCCAGAACAAGCCATGGCATTGGCTGATGAAAGCAGTCCAGTCTTTCTGCCCGGATTTTTTGAAATCATTGAAGCCTGCATTAAGGACGTTCCCAAGATCACCGATGCGTTTCGCAGCGGGAAAGGCGTAGGTTGGCACGAACACGACGGATGCTTATTCACTGGCACCGAGCGATTCTTCCGTCCTAATTATCGCGCGCATTTGATCAGCGAATGGATTCCCGCACTCGGTGGCATGGAAGCAAAATTAAAATCTGGCGCAAGCGTCGCCGATGTTGGATGCGGCCTGGGAACTTCGACAATCCTGATGGCGCAGGCGTATCCCAAATCCACGTTTGTGGGATTCGACTATCATGCGCGTTCCATCGAACTGGCGCGCGAGGCGGCCCTAAAGACTCGGGTATCAGACCGGGTGAAGTTTGAAATTGCCAAGGCTAAAGACTTCCCAGGGAAGGGTTATCAACTGGTTGCTTTTTTCGATTGCCTGCATGATATGGGCGATCCTGAAGGCGCGGCTCGACACGTCCTGCAATCACTCGATGCCAATGGCACGTGGATGATCGTAGAGCCGTTCGCCAACGACAAGCTCGAGGACAATCTGAACCCGATCGGCAGGGTTTTTTATGGCGCGTCAACGATGCTTTGTACGCCGGCTTCTGTATCTCAGGAAGTTGGGCTGGCGCTGGGAGCGCAGGCGGGCGAAGGCAGGCTCACGAAAGTCCTAAAATCGGCGGGATTTAAGCATGTGCGCCGAGCGGCAGAGACGCCGTTCAACATTGTGCTGGAAGCAAAGCCTTAGCTCTCTTCCACAGACGGGATCGAACGCGATTCTGATATATTTGGCACCCAGCCCCGCATTAGAAATCGAATCCCATCTTAAGATTTCGATAAGGGGCGGAAGGAGCAGCACTCATGGCAGGAAAAAGCGTCAATAAAGTTATTCTTATCGGAAATCTTGGCAAGGACCCCGAAGTCAAGTACACACAGGGCGGCATGCCGGTCGCCAAGTTCTCGCTGGCCACCAATGAACGATTCAAGGACAAAGAAGGTCAGTGGCAGGATCGCACCGAGTGGCACAATATCGTGGCCTTTCAGCGCCTGGCCGAGATTGTGGGTGAGTATCTGAAAAAAGGCGGAAAATGCTTCGTCGAAGGCAGCCTGCGCACCAGTTCGTGGGACGACAAAGAAACCGGTCAGAAGAAGTACAAAACCGAAATCATTGCCAATGATCTGGTGCTGCTTAGCGGACGCGGCGAGGGTGCCAGCGCAGATTCCGGAGGACAGGCTCGCGGAGCCGCCGCCGGGGGGAACAATCTCGACCAGCGCGGTCCAGAATCGGAACCAGCGCCATCATCGCCGATCAGCGACGAAGACATTCCGTTCTAGGAAGGTGCAAATCTCTAATTTCGTGTTGGGCGAATCTGAGCTTCCGCCTCCGAAGGCTCGAGGTAATAGGGATCCTTCGACTTGGTGTATTTTCGCTGGCGAAGAAGCACAATCGCTCAGGAAGACAATGTGGGGGAATTTTCCCTAAGCCTAGGTTTCGTCTGCCGTTACGGATTGACTCACACCGAGAGGAACGTCCAAGTGGACGAGGGGGATTCTGGCGGACTTATTCCCAGCGTGCAAACCGCACTCCGTTTTCTGGAAACCCGCCCAGCGTCCGGCTCGGGAATCTTCTCCCGGCTTTACGGCTCGTGTGCAATGGGTGCAGCCAATGCTTGGGTAGTCGCGGTCATGCATCGGGTTATAGGGAACGTTGTGCTTGTGAATGTAACTCCAAACCATTGGGGCGGACCAATCAGCCAAAGGATTGATTTTTACCAGTTGAAACTTAATATCCCACTCGATCTTTCGGGCATAGGCGCGCGCCGAAGTTTGATCACGCCGGATGGCGGTGATCCATGCCCGCAGCCCAGCTAACTTATTTTTCAGCGGCTCAACTTTCCGAATGCCGCAGCAGCGATCGGGATTCCGTTTCCACAGCTCCGGGCCGTGTTCCATCTCTTGCTCTTCTGGAGTCACTGCCGAGTACAGGCGTTCTACTTTAATTCCGTAACGCTTCTCGACCCGGTCAATAAGGTCGTAGGTTTCGGGGAATAAGAATTCTGTGTCTCCAGTAAACACTTGCACATTGGGATTGATGCGGGATGCCATATCAATGAGCGCCATGCCTTCCACGCCAAATCCCGTCGCCATCGCCACATCGTCGCCGAAAGTGGCGAAGGCCCAGCGGAGTACTTCCTCCGGCTTCCATGATTCCGACCGAAGCTGGATATCTTCCAATGGTTCTCTCACTCTGATCTCTCCGAGTCTTGGGCCACTTCTTGCAATCGCATAAATGGCTCGAGCGGGATATTTTCTGCAAATTCAAATGATGCGATTTCACGAATGGGGGAGGGCTGTCGTGCGAATCGCACCACTTCGCCCACCACCAAAAGTGTGGGAGCGGGCAATCTTGGAGCGGAGTGCAAATCCTGCAATGTGGTCGGGTGTACCTGCTGATCTGGCGAAGTTGCCTTCGAAATAACAGCGCACGGAGTGGCCGGCGCCAAGCCCGCCGTAACGAGATGCCGGGAGGTAGCGTGATAATCGTAACCCGGCATGTAAACGACAACTGTAGAGCCAGGAGAAATCTGCTTTGGCCAGTCGCTATTGAAACAATCGTTATTAAAAAGATCGGTCGAATTCTCGACCGGAGAACTATGCCCAGTCAGTACAACCAACGAAGACGAGAAAGCGCGATGTGTAAGCGGAATCTGTACAACCGCAGCGGCGCCAAGCATCGAGGAGATTCCAGGAACGATCTCGAATTCGATGTTGGCCCGCCGCAGCGCCTCAATTTCTTCACCCGCGCGTCCGAAGATCAGGGGATCCCCGCCCTTCAATCGAACGACCTGCAAATCCAGCAATGCATATTGCACGAGCAGCACATCAATTTCCTGTTGACGAATGTTCTTGCGTCCACCGCGCTTGCCCACATTGCGCACCAAAGTGGAAGCCGGAATCAGTTTCACGATCTCTGGCCCGATCAGCTCGTCGTGAAGTACGACATCCACGGACTTGAGCAGGCGCAGAGCTTTTAGCGTGAGAAGTTCGGGATCACCCGGCCCTGCACCGACGAGATAGACTTTGCCGCTCATGCTTCGGTCCTCTCGTAAATTCTTTCCGACAATTGAGCGGCATGAAACGCTTCCTGGCTGGCAAGTTCGTTCAGTTTCTGACGGCGTTCCTCCGGGTCTATATCCAAAGCGAAAAGTTTCTGGCGAACGCGGCCCAACTCGCTCACCCAATCGGCATACTCGGGGCCAAACTGTCTTTCGAGTTCAGTTCTCAGGCGTTGGGCTAGAGCTGGGCTGTGACCGGCGGTTGAGATTGCAATCTGAAAATCGCCGCGCCGGACCACCGCTGGATAGAAAAAGTCGCAATGTTGCGGATCATCCACTGAGTTGCAAAGAATGCCGCGCCGCTGCGCTTCGGCGAAGATTGTTTCATTCACTTCTTCCGACGAAGTAGCCGCGATTACCAGGGCCGCGCCATCCAAATCGCTGTGCTCGAAAGAGCGGCGATGCCAGGTAACGACGCCCGCATCAGCCCACGCTTCGACACTTGGAGTAGCCTGCGGCGCGACAACTATCACTTCCGCATGAGCCGCCAGAAGGCTTTCGATTTTTGGCTCGCCGACCTTGCCAGCGCCCACGACCAGGCAGCGGCGGCCATCGAGCTTCAGAAATATTGGAAACAAGCTCATGCTGTTAACCTTCAACTCCCTGCGGCACGCGTCCTAACGGGACATCCCGCAAAACCACTGGCACGAGTTCGCCAGCGAGAATTTCCCGCAGTTCGGCGTCGCTGTGCCGCGAAAAATATCCGCGCAGGTTTTCCCCTGCAAGACCATCCTCAAGGTAATCGCGAAGCAAACGTTCAATAGCGTCCGGCACTTCGGTCGCAACGCACCGATAGCCGATGGGCCGGGCAATGGACTGATGCAATCCCACCGCGCCGCCCACGCAGAAGTAGTAAGCGTCTTGCATCTTGCCGTCTACTTTGATCTTTTTTCCTTCCAGACCAATGTCGGCGATCCAGTGTTGCCCGCAACTGTTGGGGCATCCGGTGACGTGAAGTTTCAGGTGCTGCTCGAAACCGGGAAGGCGTTCTTCTAATTCTTCAACCAGCCATCGGGAAAAACCTTTCGTCTCAGTAATGGCGAGTTTGCAAAATTCGGTTCCGCTGCACGCGATCGCGCCACGCCAGAATGTTGAGGCGGCAACCGGGAACCCGATAGCACTCAATCCACTTGCCAGCGCTTGCGTGTTTTCATGAGGTACGTTTACGACGACCAGGTTCTGCATGTTGGTGGTGCGAAGATGGCCATCGGCATAGCGTTCGGCGAGATCGGTGGCGGTCTTCAGCTGCTCTGCGTTAACCCTGCCGCGCAAGACCGCTGCGCCAACATAGGAATATCCCGGCTGTCTCTGCTGATGAATGCCAACGTGGTCGCGATAAACATCGTCGGGTGCCTTCTGCGGAACCGCAGGATCAAGCCGGAAGCCGATGCGGCGTTCGAGTTCTTGTTGAAAACTCTCCGCGGTCCATCCGTGCCGCAAGAAGAGGAACTTCAATCGAGCTCTTTCGCGGTTCTCGCGCAAGTCGCTGCTGTCGCGGAAGATCTCCGCGATGCCTTTGAGCACTGGCATGACTTGTTCCCATCGAACGAACGCATTCAACGGGACCCCGAGATGTGGTTGGGTCGAAAGTCCGCCGCCGACTCGCAGCGCGAATCCATTTTCCGAGGCATCGCCGGTACCGCGGCGAACACCTGTTAATCCAATATCATTGATTTCCGGATACTCGCACCAGACAGGGCAGCCGCTGATGCTGATTTTGAATTTGCGCGGCAGATTGTAGAACTCCTCATTGCCCGCAAAAAATTTGTCGGCTTCGAGTGCCAGCGGCGAGGCATCGCAGATTTCGTGAGCATCCACGCCCGCGAGCGGGCACCCGGTGATATTGCGGGTAACGTCTCCGCAAGCGCCAAGCGTGTTCAGACCGCACGCCCAAAGGGCTTCGAGTACTTCCGGCAGCGATTCAATCGTCACCCAGTGCAGTTGGAAATTCTGCCGAACAGTTATGTCGGCGATGCCACGCGCATGGCGTTCGGTGACGTTCGCAATGGTTCGGAGCCGATGAGACGTAAGCAAGCCATTCGGAATGCGGATGCGGACCATAAAATATGGCAGCGCGTTGCCCGTGCCGCCTTTGCCACCGAGAACCCCAGCGCCGTCGCCCTGCGTATAAACTCCCCACCAGCGGAAATAGGTTCCAATCCATTCCGGAGTGATGGAGTTGAAGCCTTCGCGCGCGAAGCGGCGAATTTCATCCAGGCCAGCCCACGGATTCATCTCCCGTTTGAGCCTTTCCGCTTTTTGCGCTTTCGTTTCTGTGACTGTATTTGCCATAAAAAGTAAAAACCCACCGCCAGGAATCAGACTGGCGGTGGGTTTTGATTTTGCCGATACTAGAAAATTCTTAGGTCAGCAGCCTCCCCGCGCCAGTGGACGCACACATACAACAACAGCAACAACACTGGCAGCAGGTATAGAAAGCCGACATCATGGTTCGATAGTAGAGAGGCCGGTAAGAGGTGTCAATGGTACTCTCGGGCAGTAGCTATTCAAAGTTTAGATGCACATCATCACAAAATCGAACGAATCAAGGCGTTTGAGAGTCCAAGGCAAGATTCAATTCGAGTACGTTGATTCGCGGTTCACCCATAAAACCAAGTTCCCTTCCAGATGTATGTTGTTGAATCAACTGCCTTACTTGAGCCTGCGAGAGCCGGCGGACCATGGCAATCCGGGGTACTTGGAAGTCCGCCGCTGCTGGCGTGATATCGGGGTCTAGTCCGGAGGCGGAGGTCGTCACCAAGTCAATCGGTACAGGTGTTCCCGGATTCTCTTCTTGCAGGTCCGCGACGCTGGCTTGGACCCGGTCCATTAATTTTTGGTTGGTAGGACCGAAGTTTGACCCTCCGGAGTTGGCGGCATCGTATCCGTTACCCGCGGCCGAAGGACGGGAATGGAAATAGCCGGGCCCTATGAAAGCCTGGCCTATGATTCGCGATCCGACAACGCCGCCGTTCTTGGTGATCAATTGGCCGTTGGCTTTGTCTTTGAAAAGCACCTGAGCCAATCCAGTCACAAGCAGCGGGTACAAGAGTCCCAGCAAAACGGTGGTGACAACCGTCATCAAGATCGAAATTATGAAGTTCTTTTTCATGAAATTTTCCTATGCCATTCCCACGCGGGTGATCAGCATGTCAATCAGCTTGATTCCGGCAAAAGGAACGATGATTCCACCAACGCCGTAGATCCAGAGATTGCGACGCAACAAGGCAGCGGCTCCCATCGGACGGTACTTCACTCCTCGCAGCGCCAATGGAATCAAAGCAACAATAATGAGTGCATTAAAGATGACTGCCGACAGCACGGCCGACTGCGGCGTCTGCAACCGCATAATATTTAGCGCATTCAGCACCGGGAACGTTCCAGCGAACATGGCGGGAATAATCGCGAAATATTTGGCCACGTCATTTGAAATGGAGAAAGTTGTGAGCGCGCCGCGCGTCATCAGCAACTGCTTTCCAATTTCGACGATCTCAATGAGCTTCGTCGGATTGGAATCGAGATCCACCATGTTGCCGGCTTCTTTTGCGGCCTGGGTTCCAGTGTTCATCGCGACTCCCACGTCGGCCTGTGCCAGCGCAGGCGCGTCGTTGGTGCCGTCTCCCGTCATCGCGACTAGTTTTCCCTCGCTTTGCTCGCGACGGATCAGGTCCATCTTTTCTTTGGGAGTGGCCTCCGCGAGAAAATCATCCACGCCCGCTTCCCGCGCAATCGCTGCCGCGGTGAGTGGATTGTCGCCGGTAATCATGACTGTCTTAATGCCCATGGCACGCAGCTGATCGAAGCGATCTTTCATGCCACCTTTGACAATATCTTTAAGGTGAATCACTCCCAGCGCGCGCCGATTTTCCGCCACCACGAGCGGCGTGCCACCGGATCGCGAAATCGTTTCCACCGTCGCCTGGACATCCTTAGGGAGCACGGTTCCGAAACTCTGCAAATATTTAGTAATGGCGTCAACGGCGCCTTTGCGAATTTCGCGCCCGTCAAGATTTACGCCTGACATGCGGGTTTGCGCCGTAAAGGGGACAAAAACAGCTTCCTGCGAAGCCAGTTCTCTGCCACGAAGCGCGTAGCGCTCTTTGGCTAATACGACAATTGAACGGCCTTCGGGAGTCTCATCCGCCAGCGAAGACAGTTGCGCGGCATCGGCCATTTGCGCTTCCGTGATTCCAGTGGCCGCTATAAATTCGGACGCTTGCCGGTTGCCGAGCGTGATCGTNNGCGGTGAGCGGATTGTCGCCGGTAATCATCACCGTGCGAATGCCCATCGCGCGAAGCTGGTCGAATCGCTCGCTCATGCCGCCTTTCACGATGTCTTCGAGCTGAATGGCGCCCAGTACCACGCGGTTTCGTGCCACCAACAACGGCGTTCCCCCGCCGCTGGAAATTCGCTCCACGATCTGCGCTAGCTCTGGCGGCACGCGGTTCCCGCGCTCCCCGGCATACTTGGCGATGGCGTCTTGTGCGCCCTTGCGGATTTCCAGGCCGTCCAGGTCCACGCCTGACATCCGGGTTTGCGCCGTGAATGGAACAAACGTGGGATTTTGCTGCGCCAGCTCGCGGCCCCGCAGACCATATTTTTGTTTTACCAGCACCACGATCGACCGCCCCTCGGGAGTCTCGTCCGCGATCGAGGCCAGCTGCGCCGCATCGGCAAGGTCGGTCTCACTGACTCCGGGCGCCGCATACAAATTTGTCGCCTGCCGGTTGCCGAGCGTGATCGTTCCAGTTTTGTCTAGCAGAAGGGTATTCACGTCGCCGGCAGCTTCGATTGCGCGGCCCGACATGGCAAGCACGTTGTGTTGCACGAGGCGATCCATGCCAGCAATTCCAATGGCGGAAAGCAGTCCGCCGATCGTGGTGGGAATTAGACAGACCAGCAGTGACACCAAAACAAACACTGTCTGCGGTGAACCTGAGTAAATCGCGAATGGTTGCAACGTTACGACGGCGAGAAGAAAAATGATTGTCAATCCCGCCAGCAAAATATTCAGCGCGATTTCGTTGGGAGTCTTCTGCCGCACGGCTCCTTCTACCAGGGCAATCATGCGGTCGAGGAAAGTCTCGCCGGGATTCGACGTGATCTTGATCTTCAACCAATCGGAAAGAACTCGCGTACCGCCAGTCACAGCCGAACGGTCTCCTCCAGCCTCGCGGATTACCGGCGCGGACTCTCCGGTTATGGCGGACTCATCTACCGACGCCACGCCTTCTACAATTTCGCCATCGCCGGGGATGAACTCTGTCGCCGACACCATCACCACATCTCCGGAGCGCAGTTTGGCGCTGGCAACCTGTTCGATCTTTCCGCCCGGCAATACGCGATTGGCAATTGTTTCGGCTCGTGCTTTGCGCAACGCATCGGCCTGAGCTTTTCCACGGCCTTCTGCCATCGCTTCTGCAAAGTTGGCGAACAATACCGTGAACCAGAGCCAGAGAGTGATTTGAAGATTGAATCCGAACGCGGCGCTCGACCGGAATAGAAGGGCCGTGGTCACAACGCTTCCGACCTCAACCACAAACATGACGGGGTTGCCCATCATGTGTCGCGGCTCCAACTTAAGAAATGAATCGAGGATCGCGCCCCGCACGATCTTCATATCCCATATCGCTTTGGTCTTTTTCTCTGCCATCAGTTCTCCGCCATTAGGTTCTCAGAAGGTCTTTCCCGCCGACATCAAGAGGTGCTCCAATATTGGCCCCAAGCTTAAGGCCGGAAAAAACGTCAGTGCACCGACGATGAGAATCACACCCACTAACAAGCCACTAAACAGCGGCGTGGTTACGGGGAACGTACCGAGCGATGGAGGAACAAATTTCTTCTTCGCCAGGTTTCCCGCAATCGCGAGCATCGGAATGATCATGAAAAAGCGCCCCCCCAACATGGTCGCGGCGCCTGCAAGGTTGTACCAGGGAGTATTGCCGTTTAGTCCTCCAAACGCTGATCCGTTGTTTCCCGCCATGGAGGTGAATGCATACAGCATTTGCGTAAGGCCGTGAGGTCCGGCGTTGCTGATACTGGAGGTGCCGAAACCTTTGACTGACGAGATACCGGTGAGGACCAGAATGATGAGAGGAAAGACCAGCGTGACCAGCATCGCCATCTTCACGTCATAGGCTTCGATTTTCTTTCCCAGATATTCCGGAGTACGTCCCACCATGAGTCCGGCGATAAAGACCGAGAGCACAACATAGATGAGAATTCCGTACAGTCCCGCGCCCACGCCGCCAAACACAGTCTCGCTGAGCATGATGTTCGCCAGTGGAACCATGCCGCCGAGTGGAGTGAACGAATCATGCCAACTATTGATCGCACCGCAACTCGCGTCGGTCGTGACCGTCGCGAATAAAGCAGAATCGGCAATGCCGAAGCGGACTTCTTTGCCCTCCATGTTGCCGCCCGGCTGCGTCAGACTGGCCTTCTGATCAACCCCCTTCAGCAACGGATTGCCGTGCGATTCCGCCCAGTATGCTGTGGTCACGCCAGCGAGAAAGAGGACTGCCATCGCGCTCCAAACCGCCCAGCCGTGCCGCGGAGAACCAGTCATTCGGCCCAGCGTATATGTCAGCCCGGCTGGGATAATGAAAATCGAAAGCATCTGCAAGTAATTGCTCAGCGGCGTGGGATTCTCGAAGGGATGAGCGCTGTTAGCGTTAAAAAAACCACCGCCATTTGTGCCCAACATCTTGATCGCTTCCTGAGAAGCAACCGGTCCTTGCGCGATTGTTTGCGTGGCGACGGCATCCATCAGGGGCTTGCCAGCCTGATCTACGACAGGCTTTCCATCCGCGCCGACTCGCTGTACTTGCTGAGCTTCGACGAGCCTCACGCTGTCATAAGGTTTCAGGTTCTGCACGACTCCCTGGGAAACCAGAATCAAGGCGTAAACGATGCAACTGGGCAGCAATACCCACAGAGTTGTGCGTGTCATGTCCACCCAGAAGTTGCCAATGGTTTCTTTTTCGCGCCGGGCTATGCCTCGAATAAAAGCAATTGCCAGAGATATGCCGACGGCTGCGGACGCAAAATTGTGATAGGCCAAACCCGCCATCTGGGTGAGATAACTCATGGTCGTCTCACCTGCGTAGTTCTGCCAGTTCGTGTTGGTTGTGAACGATGCCGCGGTGTTGAAGGCAAGCGTCGGGTCAACGGCGGGGAATTTTTGCGGATTCCAGGGCATCCATTGCTGAAGGCGCTCGATCCCGTACAAAAGCGCCATGGAAACGCCGCTGTAGAGAAGCATCGCGCCACAATATTCGGTCCAGCGCATTTCGTGATTTTCATCCACGCCGGTCAAGCGATATAACAGCCGTTCGAGTGGGCGGGCCAGCGGGTCAAGAAATGTATGCTCGCGGTTGAATACGCGGGCCATGAAAACGCCCATCGGTTTCGTGACGGCGAATATCAGCGCAAGAAAAAGAAGAATTTGGAACCAGCCATTTACCGTCATGTCAAAACTTCTCCGGCTTCAACAGGGCATACATGAGATACACCATCATCAACACGCAAATCACCAGCATGACGATTGATTCAATTTCCATGGGAACCTCAGCGCAATCGCTCGCAGGCATGGACGTAAGCCAGCGAGAGTCCGAAAAATAAAACTGTCAAAAGAATGAAAATCAAATCCTTCATAAATAAACCTCGTTAAACGCATACCGCTAAAGCCGCCTGCTACGACGTGAGAATCCGCCTGATTTCATTCCTTTCCACTATTTTCAATCGCGACAATTTCCGTGCCCGATCCCGCGATCTCCTCTGCAAGCTGATCGCAGCCTGTCTCGTGCTTTTTCGGCGATTCGCCAGTGCGGATTCCTTCAGCAACGCAACCAGAAATCGAGTGAGAAATGACACTGCGAAAAACGCTATAGCGGCGAAAATGATTTTGATTACCATGTCCGCTCGAAGCTTCACACACCGATTGAACATGGGTAGCCGTAAGAATCGGCTAAGTTGTTCATAAAGAATTTGTAAGTAATGGACCGAGATCGGTCCGCAAACGACATCAACGCACGACGCATACGCGTAGAGACGTTGCTTGCAACGTCTTTGCTGGGATTCGATTACATGTTGGAAAAAGCAGACGCGGCAAGCTGCGTCTCTACTGTTGGGCTTCGTGGTTCAGGATTGGCCCGGCTCGAAACGGTAGCCGACCCAGGGTTCCGTGATGATGTACCTCGGAGATGCGCTTTCCGGCTCCAACTTCTTGCGTAATTGACCAACAAACACGCGCAGATATTCGACCTGCTCCGTATTGTTGCCGCCCCATACAGCGCTGAGAAGCGCCCGGTGAGTGATCACTTTTCCGGCGTGTTGTGCAAGATATATGAGCAGATCAAATTCCTTGGGAGTCAAGTGAATCTCTCTTTGATTGACGACAACTTTTCT
This sequence comes from Acidobacteriaceae bacterium, assembly GCA_003169715.1. Taxonomy (GTDB): domain Bacteria; phylum Acidobacteriota; class Terriglobia; order Terriglobales; family Acidobacteriaceae; genus PALSA-188. The sequence continues at coordinate 14,156 of PNAR01000166.1, forward strand.
AGCCCCTATATCAATATGAAATTCACCTATGTCAATAATTGCGGGAGCATTGTCGGTGGTTTCCGGAATCCGGCGCAGATTCGCCCGAACCCGCGCCAGGAGTTCTTCGATGCCGAAAGGTTTCGTTACATAATCGTCGGCCCCGGCATCCAGGGCTTTCACTTTCGTTCGTTCCTCGCCACGCACCGACAATACAATGATGGGAATCTGACTTGCAGAACGCAGTCGGCGGCACAGCTCCAGACCATCCATGTTCGGCATGGATAGATCGGTGATCACCAAGTCGGGCACCCAATCTTTCATAATTTCGAGTGCAGTTTCTCCATCGTTGGCAACTCGCAGATCGTAACCCTGACTGGACAAGCTGGGACGCAGCACGCGCGTGATTTGCGGTTCGTCATCTACAACCAGAATGCGCCGCCGCTCGACCATCAGCGAGGTTCCTGGGTTACGATGTGAACATCCACCGGGGGCGCATCGCGAAGAAATTTGTGAATGGCGGAAAAGTATAAATATCTTTTCAGTCCGCTGGTGGCGGAACGTCCGAAGACCACTTGCGTAATGTGTTTCTCGCGGACGAACTCGGCAACTACTGCCGCCACTGTTTTTCCCCTAAGTTTGACAATTTGCGCTCCCACGTTCTCTGAAAACTGAATGTTTGCAGCAAGCGATTTCTGATTTCTTTCACTTGCGTCCTGCCCCATATCCACATAAACGACGTAGAGTTCGCCATCCATTGCTTGCGCCATGCGCGCGCCACGCGCTATTAAATATTGGGCGGAAGGATTCGAACTGATGCAAACCGCAATTCGTTCCCTAACCGCGACTCCTGTTTTTTCGTCTTGCTTCGCTCGATAGGATTCAAGGCTTCGATCCACGGCATGCGCAACTTGCCGCAAAGCCAATTCCCGCAAGGCAATCAAGTTTCCTTCTCGAAAAAAGTTTCCCAGTGCGCGTTCCACTCTTTCGAGCGGATAAATATCTCCGCGGCGCATGCGATTTTGCAGCGCTTCCGGAGTGAGATCAGACATTACGACTTCGTCAACGCGCTTAAGAACCCAGTCTGGAATGGTTTCGCGCACCTGGATGCCGGTAATTCCCTGTACTGTCGGCGTGACGCTCTCGAGGTGTTGGATATTCATAGTGGAGAGCACATCTATGCCCGCGTCCAGAATTTCGTAAACGTCTTCGTAACGCTTGTGATGTTTGCTGCCTTCCACATTGGTGTGCGCTAATTCGTCAACCAGAACAACTTTCGGCTTGCGAGCGAGGATTGCGTCTACGTCCATTTCCTCAAAAAGCGCACCTTTGTATTCCAGCTTCTTGCGCGGTACAACTTCGATCTGCGCCGCGAGTTCAGCCGTGGACTTGCGGCCGTGCGTTTCCACTACGCCAATCACAAGATCTTCTCCTCGGCTGTGGCGGCGAACCCCCTCGCTCAACATGCTGAAGGTTTTCCCAACTCCCGGCGCGTAACTAAGGAAGAGCTTGAACTTGCCAGCCGGTTGGGTTGGCGAGGTCTGCTCCAGCCACTGCTCGGGAGTCTTCGACATGGCGGATATTGTCGTTTAGAAGACCGGAATTGTCGATGTCAGATACAATCGCCGCGTGAAATCGGACACCATTCGGCTTATCTTGCGTTATGCTGCCGCAGCAGCGGCGGTCCTAATCATCACTCTAGCCTACAGAAAAATCCTTCATGTCAATCCCACGACGGTGGCGTTGACTTTTCTGCTCGCAGTGCTCGTGATATCGGCAAACTGGGGATTGCGCTGTGCTGTATTCACGTCCTTCATCGCCGCGTTGGCGTTTAACTATTACTTCCTGCCTCCCATCGGTACGTTCACCATACAAGATCCGCAAAACTGGGTCGCTTTATTTGCCTTTCTAGCCACAGCAGTCATCGCCAGTGAATTGTCCGAGCGAGCCCGCCGCGAGACCAGCAATGCCAACGATCGCAGGCGCGAAGTGGAAAAGCTCTACAGTTTCAGCCAACAGTTACTTTCCACCGATAATATGGCGGAACTGCTCAACGCCATTCCCCTGTACATAGTGGATTCTTTCGCGGTGAGATCGGCGGCGATTTGGCTTCCCAATCGAACCGACGTTTACCGGTCAGGATCAACGGTTGACGGCCTGGACCTCCATGACCTTCAACTCATCACCGCGCGAGGAGAAGCAAGACTTGAGCCTCACAAACAACTCTCGTTCGTGCCTCTGCGAATGGGAGTTCGAGTCGTTGGCAGCCTTGGGGTTTCCGGTGCAGCGCTTTCGCGCGAGACCTTGGACGCGATGGGTAGCCTGATCGCCATTTCGATCGAGCGCGCCGGTGCAATGGAAAGACTGAGCCACTCAGAAGCGGCCCGGGCAAGCGAGCAATTGCACTCGGTGCTGCTCGATTCCGTTACTCACGCTTTTCGCACGCCTCTTACCGCGATAAAGGCTTCAGTGACTTCCATGCTTTCAAGCTTGGCACTGGATGATTCCCAGCGTATCGAACTGCTCACCGTGATCAACGAGGAAAGCGACCGTCTGAACCGACTGGTGGGCGAAGCCGCAGAAATGGCGCAACTGGAAGCTGGGAAAGTAGAACTCGAGCTGGGAAGTCATGAAATGCAGGAAGTGGTGGCTAGCGCACTCGAAAAATCCAAACCCGCATTAGCGCAGCATCGCGTCGAGGTTCGTCTTGACAAGTTACCGGCAGCTCAAATGGACGC
>PNAR01000233.1 GCA_003169715.1 Acidobacteriaceae bacterium
GGCGGCAGGAATGGAGGTTGATGAGTTGCCTTAGATAAGTAACGTCCTGCGAGGCTTCGTAAGACACTCCGGCCACATCGTACTGGAAAAAGAGGAAGGTCGCCGGCTTCCGTCCCTCAGGATTGATTTGCTGAACGTCGATGACAGTCCCATCGGTAATCCGGCCCACCCGATCGAGCCATGCCCGTCGCTCCCGCTCGATCTCATCGGCTCCCTTGGGCTTCCGACGCAACAGCAGGTAAGCAGCCAGCAGAACGCCGGACCCACCACAGATCGCTGTATACAGACGGAATGGAATCATGACTTACGGAAGAGCCACACTGGCAACTTTAAATGTCTTAAACAGAATAAGGCTTGAAAGCGAATCGCGGAAGGGCTTCGGAGTTACGAAAGTGAAAGTTAATCGGAGAGGGGTCTCCGACGGGGAGCGAGGTGATCGAGATATTTTTCCCAAACCATTGCGTGCCGCCGATTTTAAATTCCGGCAGACTGCGCTGCAGTTCATTCGGTAAATTCACATCCCATCCCGCTTGAATTACCCAAACGTGCTGCCCGGGGGTGAGCGAGAGAGTGTGCGTCAGTTGATTCCATCTGGGAAGAAAATTATCTGCAGTGAAGATATAGAGGTCAGGACCGGCAGCGGCCGCCCTGTGGTTGCCGCATTGAAACTGCTCAAGGCTTCCAATAGGCGCAGTAAACGGCACCGGTTGCTGCGGGCATAGGTAGTAGCCGAGGAGGAGACGAGTCTGATAATCGACGAAGATCAGGTCTGACTGCGGAATCTGCGAGCGAATGAACTCGGTCGCTCGTGTCATTTGCATGCGGCTCTGATCCTCGCGAAGGATGTACGGACGATGCGGCTTGCCGAATACATTGCAGACGGCGACGACAAAAATGACAAGCGCAATTCCCCACCGGAGATTTTCTTTTACAGACCAGGACATCGCCAGGCTAACTCCGGCCACGGCGAACATGATGAGGAATGCGGAGTGGCGAGTGCCCCCATAGGGATAGATTCTCGCAATTGCCGCTCCCGCTCCCATGAGAAAAGGCAAAACCAGAAGAACTCCTAACTGATGCGAAGTTGTGCCCGGCTCCGCAGTGAAACGCTTACTCCTCAAAAGCAAAACCACCGCCGCAATGAATGCCAGGTAGGCGATGTCTCCGACTGCGAGCTGGCCGAAAACATATTGAAAGACGCCGCCGGTGCGAGCGATGGCAAAAAGAAACGGGTTTTCATGGCCGGGACGAAAAAAAGAATTCGCCAGCCATCCCTGGATGGTGCCAGCTGCGTAGTCTCCCTTCAGTTTTGAAATATGCGAAACGTATAAAGCGGCGATGAGTCCGGCGGCGCCCGCTTGCCCCATGATCCAGACTGAGGTGACCTTGTCGGAGGACCGGGCGATGATGCGGAGGGCTGAATAAACTCCCATCGCCGCCGCAAAAAGAATCGCCGAGTAATGAGTAAGTAGGGCGACGTAAAGAAATATTGCCGACAGCAGCATCATGCCGGCGGAGTTGTCGGCGAAGGCGCGCTCCAGGCAGTAAGCTGCAGCGGCCAGAAAAAATAGCAGTAATGCATACTGCCTTACTTCCGCGGATAGCGCGATTAGGGGCGGGAGAAAACCCACCAGGATAAAACCGATAAATCCCGTTACCTCGCCGAGAATCAAGGTAAGCCATTTGAAGAATATCCAGCAGAATGCGGTGCCCGCAATCACCGAAGGCAGGCGAAGTACAAACTCCGACGTGCCAAGTTCCCGCCAGAAGTGAAGCAGGAACGTTAGGAGTGGAGGGTGCGCGTTCGTTAGACTCTCTTTATAAGCCAGCAGCCAGGTAGATTGATTGGCAAGCAGGTAATGGAGCGCCTCATCAGGATTGAGGAACGTTCCCCACGCACTTCTGAGGCGAACGAGAAAGGCCGCCGTCAGTACGAGAATTGCAATCAAATCGAAGTGAGCGTCGAACCAGGGGTCGGAGCGGGATTCTTGGCCCGGCTCAGATTCGAATCTGTCTTGCACACTCCGTGTGTAATTCATCAGGATATGAGCATCAACTAGGGTTGCTGTGGCCGAACCATATTGCGACAGCGGCTACTTTGCACCTCAGAAATCACATACAGTATCAAGATGCCCAGCTCTGGCTCGATGGGATGCCGGTATCGCGGATGCGGAAAGACGAAGTAATACACCAGCGGATAGCTTAGAACGAGCCAAAAAAACAGCCATGCCCCCGGCTTGCGTCTGCGCAAAGCGCGACCGAGTCCCCAAAATGCCAGCACCGAGGAAGCAAGGAATAAAGAATTCCTCAGGAATCCAAGCACCGGATTTTCTGATGGTTTCGGTACCCCACCCCAGTAATAAATAAAGCGCCGCAGGCTGAGACCGGCAAACCGCGTGTAGTCAGTGCGAATGAAATCCAACGCTTCGCGCTTGCGCTCGGCCACGTAATCGAGCTCACCTAACTCCCGGTATCGGCGCATCTCGGCAGCGTTCTTAGTAGGGTGAAGATAATCCATCCAGGTACCATCCGCTCCGGGACCGTTTCCTAACCGAAGTTCGGCGCCAAAATTTGAGCGGATGAAAACAAGTTGACCGAACGTGCGATAGTTGCGAATCAACCAAGGAGTGATACATGAAGCAAAAATGATGGTCGCGAGAACAACTCCACCGAGTGAACGTTTGCCGAGCTTGGCGCGGTGATACCAGATCCACATACCCGACACCGGCAGAAACGCAAGCAACGCAGTGTTAGTCAACGCGGAAATGCTCCAGAGCAAGCCAAACTCGATCCAGGGCCTCGGGCCGTCTCTGTCGACCGTGGTCAGCGTCAGCCAGAAAATTATTGCCAGCAGCAATGCGGCGAGGCTCGTCTCCCAAACCCAGCGCGTACACCAGAAAATTACCGACGGTAACAATGCCCAAGTCCAGGCCGTCCATACTGCGACTCGCTCGTCGAAACATCTTTTCGCGATCAAGAAAATTGGAATGCACGTAAGCGCCGAGAAAACACTGTTAAGACTTAGCAAAATCAAAGCCGAAGCCCCGCTGTAGACTCCAAACAGTTCGAAAACGCCGGCGATCAGAAAAGGATAGAGCGGCGGTTCCCAAGCGGTCGGTCCAGTAGTTTCGTTAAAAGGGTTGCTGAATCCTTGGCCTTCGGCGAGTGATCGCCCGATCCGGCCCATTTCGAACCCAAAGTCGAAATTCTTTTCGTTAGCTAAAGTGGTCAGTACATGCTTACGCGAGGTGAAGTTGTAGGTGTGCCCGATAACGATGTAGCCAAAACGGACGCCGAAGGCTATGATCACCATCCAGAAAAAAGACGTGCGCGCCTTTGTCCACCAGCGTCGGCGGACGCTCAAATCTGCCGGCTTAGGCGTGGTCGTAGTAGCATTCACAGGGGGTTAAAGCCATCAATCAGGGGACGACTTATTTGTAGCCTATGGAATCCTTTTCAGCAACTTATGCGGTGTCAACGAGACCAGGTCTCCTTGACACCCCGCTCCTACCGCCTTTATCCTTAAATCTCGCTCCTTGGAGAACCTACGCCTCTGAGCGTGCTTCCGCGTTCTGTCGCGGTATGAATTTTGGGCGCGGATATCTCGATGCTTATCGAAATCAAAGATTTAGAACTCCATCCTATTGATTTTGAGGAGGAGTTTCGTCCCGGCGTGATTGATTTCGGGGCAGACCTCCGGCAGCGAAGTCCGTTACGTGCGTCGGGCCGCGCCCAACTTGTCGAAGAACGTCACGGAAAACATGAGCGGATCAAAGATATCCGGATTACAGGAGATCTTGCGACAACGGCTGAATTGGATTGTGCGCGGTGCCTGGAGCCTGCTGTCCAGAAAGTTAGCCGGAGTTTCGATCTGCTTTATAGGCCGTTAGGGTCGGACGCTGGACGGGCAGAATTATCGGTCACCGCGGCAGAAGCGGAAATCGGCTACTATCAGGGTGAAGGGCTTCTGCTTGAAGACGCGCTTCGCGAGCAGGTTTTACTAGAGCTGCCGTTAAAGGCGATGTGCCGCGAGGATTGCAAGGGGCTTTGCCCGCATTGCGGCATTAACCTGAACAGTGAAAAGTGTTCGTGTTCAGAGCCGCAGGAAGATCCGCGATGGTCGGGGCTTAAGGATATTCGGAGCAAGCTAACCTCCTGATTTTGACGAAAGCGGTTTTAAACTTTTACACAGTTGCGAGTTCGCCTGGCACTAAAAAATCGCCGGGTATCGAAAAGGAATCTGATGCCTAATCCTAAACGTAGACATTCTAAGAAGCGCACCGCCACGCGGCGCGCCCATGACTTTTTGACCGCACCATCGCTTTCGGAGTGTCCGAACTGCCATGAGCGGAAGATGCCACATCGGGCCTGTCCAAAATGCGGTTACTACAAGGGCCGTGAAGTGTTGAACGTTAAGGAATCGAGCTAGGCTCCCACTCCCATGCGTAGCGTCATAGCCTTGGACGCGATGGGTTCTGACCGGGCCCCGAAACCTGAAATCGAAGGCGCCATTCAAGCTTCGCGGAACTACGGCGTTGAAGTGCTGCTCATTGGGCCGCGAGAAAGTCTTCAAACTGAATTAGCCCGTTATTCCGCCGCCAGGAATTTGCCAATCTCAATTGTGCACGCCAGCGAAGTCATCACCATGGATGACAAGGCGGTGCAAGCGGTGCGAGCCAAGCGCGATTCGTCCATGCGCGTGGGGCTTCGCCTGGTTCGCGACGGAAAAGCGCAGGGGTTCATCACCGCCGGAAATACAGGGGCTGCCATGGCGACGGCAAAGATGGTGCTGGGGGCGATTCCTGGAGTGGACCGGCCGGCGTTAGCGGCGGTTTTTCCTACTGCGACGGGATCTGTGGCGGAGTTGCTCGACGTGGGCGCGAATGTGGACTGCAAACCGGAGAACCTCGAACAGTTTGCGGTCATGGGAGAAATTTATTTTCGCAGCATGTTCGGAACAAGGCGTCCGCGAGTTGGATTGCTGTCCATTGGTGAAGAAGAAAGCAAGGGAAACGAACTTACCCGCGAAGCCTTCCGGCTGCTGAAACAGCTTCCTTTGAATTTTGTGGGAAATGTGGAAGGCCGCGATCTTTATAATGGCGAAGTGGACGTTATCGTGGCCGATGGATTTGTCGGGAATGTGGCACTGAAAGTTTCCGAAGGTGTTGCCAACCTGGTGCGGTTCACATTGAAAGAGACGCTAAAAGCGACCATCACGCGGCAGGTTGGATATCTAATTTCGCGCAGCGCATTCGCGGATTTCAAGAAACGCCTCGATCACACCGAATATGGCGGCGCACCGCTGCTGGGAGTGAAAGGCGTGTGCTTCATCACCCACGGATCGTCGAACATGAACGCGATCAAGAACGCGATTCGGGTGGCGGCGGAGTTCGCCGAGCGGAATATTAATGACACCATTGAGAGAGAGCTGGCATCGCTGCGGGCTGGTGCAATGGTGAACGGTTAGGGAGATTCGCATGCGTACTCCTGCGTATTTCAACGAGGCGCGTTATGAGTCGTAAGATTTTGATGTTGCTGTTATTGGCTATTGCTTGCTTGTCCGCTTTTGACGAGTCAATTGCCCAGACTATTCCGCGGGGCGTGGCATCCTGGCCGAATCGCTGGGACGCTTCCCATAAGGTCCTCTTCCTTGGGGTGGGTGTAATAACAAGGAAGGGGCTGCGATTGATTCATTCTTATGAGAACGGGATACAGCGGGGCAGCGACATTGATATTCTCAAGGATTTCCCTGATATCGAATATGGGGTCGTCCAGGACATAAGCGCCTCTACCGCAGGCACAACCGTGATCGCTGCCGATCTTATTTCTGTTTCTCCAGGAGGCAACGCGGCGATTAATTCTCCAGAGGGCAAGACAGCGCGCCATGTCATCCTGACATACGATTCCAATGACCAGTTACGGGCGGTATGGAATCTTGCTCCGTATTACGCTATAGCGATCACAACCGACGACCTCGGAAACGTGTACACGATTGGCGAGATAGGTCAGGGAATCGGATCCAAACCATATCCACTTCTTGTCGTTTATGATCCGAGCGGTAAGGGAATCAGCGAGGGTCTCAATTCGAATGTCTTCAAGAATGGCACAAGTGCCTTCGACGACATCACAGATGAGTACGGCGCAGTTTCGTTGAGTTGGGTTCGCGGGAAGTTATATATTTACGCCCCAACCGAGAATGAGGCCATCGTTTGTGCCGGAGATGGCGCCATTCTTACCCAAACGCCTCTCGGGGGCGTTATGCAAGACATTGCGCGATTCGACGGTGTGGAGAGCGCGGAAGTCTGGCATATGGCGTTCGTGGATTCTGAGCACGCTGCCATCAACGTCAATGAGTACGAAAAGAACGCAAGATCTAGAACCTTAACGGACACTACGAAGATTCACTCCAATGTTTACCTGGTAGATTTGCGCACGATGAAGTATCAGCTTATTGATCGCTTACACATTGGCACACACTTCCTTGGAATAGATGAGCAAGGCTTGATTCTTGAGTCGTTCTCGCCTTCGGGTGATGGGACGGCCACGATCCAGAGGTTTAATCTTCCCCAATAGAATGTGACGCGATTAGAGTGGGCGGCGGCGGTAACCGGCGGACAGGAAAACAATCGAACTCGTGACCCATACCCACTCCTATTATTGCGGCTGTATCCCTGCTATGTTAGGTTCGACGAGCAACAGAGGTTGACGTGCGAGCGACAATTCCTGCCGGACTAGACCGCAAGGAAGCGGAAGCTTATTCGCGCCTTGATCCGGAACAACTTCCGAAACATATCGCCATCATCATGGACGGCAATGGGCGATGGGCGCGCAAGCGGCATCTGCCGCGCATCGCGGGGCACCGCGCGGGACTCACGTCGGTGCGCTCGACGGTGGAGACGGCGTCTTCCATCGGAATTCCTGCGCTAACGCTATATGCTTTTTCTGAGGAGAACTGGAAGAAGCGTCCTAAGAGTGAAGTGGACTTCTTGATGGCGCTGCTGTGCCGGTATTTGAAATCGGAAGTCGCCACCATGAACAAGCAAAATATTCGCCTTGAATATATTGGCAGGCTGCATGAGCTGCCTCCATCGGTGCAGGACAAGATGGAATGGGCGAGGAAGGCGACTTCACAAAATACCGGCACGGTGCTGACGCTTGCACTGAACTACAGCGCACGGACCGAATTGGTGGATGCTTTTCGTTCGCTTGTTGAGTCGGCGGCTCGCAACGGCGGGCTTGAGCATTTGGAAATTGATGAGGAATCGGTTTCACGACACCTCTATACGCGGCATCTGCCCGATCCCGATCTGGTGATCCGCACCAGCGGTGAGATGCGGCTGAGCAATTTTTTGTTGTGGCAACTTGCGTATGCGGAAATCTATGTCACTCCTACGCTTTGGCCCGAGTTTCGCGGGGTGCATCTTCTTGAGGGCATTGCTGAGTACCAGAAGCGCGAGCGCCGCTATGGCGGACTGAGTGGCGATGCGAGTCATCCTCATGCTGCTCATAAGTCCGCGAAAACGAGCAGGAGCTAAGATTTGCACCTGCTGAAGCGTGTCCTCACCGCAGTCGTTCTTATCCCAATCGTTCTGTTGCTGGTTTTGCGCGCTCCTATCCCCGTGCTGGCGATTGTGGCCGCGCTGGTGGCATTGCTGGCCGTGCATGAACTCTTGGAGCTTGTGGAGGCATACGCGATCAGACCGTTCCATTGGCCTACGTACATCTTTATTGCGGCATTTTTCGTTCTTATGGCGCTGGGTTCGGCTAGCGAGAAACCCGTGATCTCCGCCGCAAGTTTTATCTATGGCACGGGCTTCGCTGCAGCGTTCGCTGCGTTCCTATTTCTGTCTATCGGGATGAATCGCGCAGACTTGAGCAGCGCATTTCCCGCAGCGGTTGTTTCGGTATTCGCATTTTGTTACGTAGCGCTGCCTTTGGGATTTCTGGTGCAGGTGCGAGAGCAGTGGTCGGGTGCTTTTTTGCTGCTGTATTTGCTGCTGATTGTGTGGGCCGGAGACATCTTCGCCTACTTTGTGGGACGGTCGCTGGGCCGTCATTTTATGTCTCCTCGCATCAGCCCGAAAAAAACATGGGAGGGAGCGGCCGCATCTTTCGCTGCAAGTTTGCTGGTGGGATCGTTGCTCTTCAACTATGCTCTGCCGATCAGTTCGGCATTGCTGAATGTGCATCTGATCGGGAGGCGAGATGGATTCTTCGCTTTGCAGAAGCCGGATTTGTGGCCGATTCTTTTGTTGTCCGCGGCGATTAATGTTGCGGCGCAACTCGGAGATCTGGTCGAGTCGCTGATCAAGCGCGGTGCTGGAGTGAAAGATTCGGGCGCGATTCTGCCGGGGCATGGAGGCATGCTGGATCGCATAGATGCGCTGCTCTTCGCTGCTCCAGTGCTGTGGTGTTATGCGGCGTGGAGGGTGATGCAGTAGTTCGCGTTTTCGCGTGGAGGGCGGGGGCTTCCGAAAACTCTGGGGAAGGTCCAGATTCCAATTCCCAGGTCTCGCAAATGCGGCGAGACCTGGGGCACCCACAGCGACGCTAAGCATGTCTCCCGACTTCGCTCGAAGATGACAATTGGGAGGTAAACGAACAATCCGCTAAACTACTATTACCCCCATCCATGAAACATATCGCCATCCTTGGTTCGACCGGTTCGATTGGGCAGAGCACGCTTAGCGTGGTGGAATCGAATCCTGACCGTTTTCAGATCACTGCCCTGGCGGCTGGCAAGAACATAGATGCCGTTTTCGAACAAGCCCGTCGCTGGAAACCTCGCATCGTGTCTGTGGCTTCTGAAACCGACGCTGAACTTCTGCGCGACCGTCTCAAGGCCGCTGCTCAGGATCGTATCGAAGTGCTTCACGGCCCCGCCGGCACTTTGCGCGTCGCCACGCATCCCGAAGTTGATTTCGTTGTTAGCGCAATCGTGGGAGTGGCGGGCCTGGAAGCCACGTATGAAGCCGTGCGCGCTGGAAAGACCGTCGGGCTGGCGAACAAAGAATGTATGGTGGCGGCGGGCGAATTGATCACCGCTGAGGCGCGACGCCAGGGCAAACCGTTGCTGCCGATTGACAGCGAGCACAATGCCGTCCATCAATGCCTGCGCGCAGGGCGAATGGATGAGGTGAAAAGCATCTGGCTCACGGCCTCTGGTGGGCCATTTCTTAACACTCCCGCGTCTCGCTTCCCGTCCATTACCGTGGACGAAGCCTTGAACCACCCGACATGGAAGATGGGGCGCCGAATCACGGTTGATTCTGCCACATTAATGAACAAAGGGTTTGAGGTAATTGAGGCCTGCCGGTTGTTCAATTTGCCGCCGGATCAGGTGAAGGTGATTGTGCATCCGCAATCCACAATCCACTCCATGGTCGAGTTTGTGGATGGCAGTATACTTGCTCAGTTCTCGGTGACGGACATGCGGCTCCCCATTCTGTACGCGCTTAATTATCCAGAGCGGGTTCCGTCCGATATGCACTTTCCCCTCATGAACTTGCGGCACCTCGACTTCTCGCCTCCGGACATGGAGAAATTCCCTTGTTTGCGGCTGGCGTATGTGGCGGCAGAGGCAGGAGGTGCGAAAACTATTGCACTTAACGCTGCTGACGAGATCGCGGTATCCGCATTTTTGGATGGCCACATTGGTTTCCACGAGATTCCTTTAGTCATAGAAGAAGTGCTTTCTGAAACGCGAACGGGCAAAATTGAATCTATAGTAGAAGTGTTGGAAGCGGACGCGGTCGCCCGCCGCATGGCACAAGAAAAAGCAAACGAATCAGGACGTCGCCTGGCGCCAGTTTCGGCAGGCCTGCGAAGGGATTAATACTCAAATCATGTCTCAGTTCCTTATTGCCGCAATCGCGTTCATAGCCATCCTCGGATTCATGATCTTGATCCACGAATTTGGACACTACGCCATGGCTAAATTGTTTGGCGTCCGGGTGGAACAGTTCGCCATTGGTTTCGGCAAGAAGCTGGTCGGGTTTCGCAAGGGCGAGACTGAATATCGCATCAACGCGTTGCCGCTGGGTGGTTATGTAAAGATGAGCGGCGAGAACCCGATGGATGCGCGCAGCGGCGATCCCGGGGAATTCCTGTCGCATCCGCGCTGGCATCGCTTCGTCATTGCGATCGCAGGGCCGGCCATGAACATCCTGTTCGCTATCGGCTTGCTGACGATTGTCTATATGGTGCATTTCGAGAAGCTGGTTTATCTGGACAAGCCTGCGGTTATCTCTTCCGTTAAGCCTGATTCACCTGCCGCTAAAATCGGCATTCAGCCGGGGGATCGCATTACCCGCATTGACGGCATTGTGAATCCGACGTGGGAACAGGTTTCGTTCAAGGAGATGCTTAATCCGAACCAGCCCTTGCATATAACCATTCAGCGGGAAAGCCGGTCGTTCGACGAAACGATCGTTCCTGATCTGCAAATATCACATGACGGATACGGCTCGGCTGGATGGTATCCCGATGAGCCTGTAATTGTCGGCAACCTCGAACCCGACATGCCTGCGGCAAAAGCCGGGATCAAGGAAGACGATAAGATTGTCGCGATGGATGGAAAGGCTGTGCCCTCGATCGAAAGCATGATTGATAGCATGCAACTGTCGAAGGATAAGCCTGTCGAACTGACTGCGCTTCGGGATGGTCAAACGCTGAACTTTAAAGTTCAACCGCTTTTGGCGAATACCGAGGACCCGAGCCAGCAACGATATCGCATTGGTTTCAAAGACAAGCCGGAGACGAAAGTGGAAAAACTGCCGTTCATCCAGGCTTTGGATCAGTCGTTGCAGGAAAATAAAACGTATGCCGTTCTGATTCTTCAACTGGTACAGAAGCTTGTTCAGCACAAAGTTTCGATCAAGGCGTTTTCCGGTCCCATTGGGATAGCGCAGGATGCGGGGGAAGCCGCGCAGGAAAAAGGTTGGACTCCGTTGATGGGCCTGACCTCGGGCATCAGTCTCAACCTCGGCATTCTCAATTTGCTGCCAATTCCGATTCTCGACGGCGGCGTGATCCTGCTGCTGCTGGTGGAAACCCTGATTGGCCGCGACATCAGCCTTCAAATTAAAGAGCGCATCTATCAGGTCGCGTTCGTATTCCTGGTGCTTTTCACGGT
>PNAR01000403.1 GCA_003169715.1 Acidobacteriaceae bacterium
AGTTCGATATTTGTTATTTGGAGTGACTTCGAAAAAATAAGCGGAATCATTTGCACGCCAACATCAAGCGCTTTCGCGCGAACGAACGGCGTCGTGCTAAACGACGGATCGTCGGCAATCGAAAGATCGTCGGCAGAAACGCTTCCCGTCAGAATGGAAAGCTTCAAGTTCCCGACCTTCACTTGGCGTCCTAGCGCTGCGGAGAGATCATTTTCGATTCGTGGACGAAACTCATTGACGTTTAGGACAAACGGAAGCGCAATGACGATTAGGAAAAGAACCGCGACGATAATTCCAATGATTTTGAGCGCCTTCATAAACGTCCTCCCTGTGAATCATTGCCAAATGAGACTCTTGGATGAGTCTGAGCGATGATAAGTGGTCCCGCAGACCGGTTACTGGTTAAACATTCGGAGCCCCGGAGTCACGAAGGATCGTTGGCTCCTGTTTCAAACCGCCGCATCGGAGCAAGCGGCCTAACCAACCTGCACATGTTCTTGAGATCTCACGCCAGCCAGTGCCTGTTCCAAATCGGCGATCAGGTCATCCACATTCTCAATGCCCACCGACAAGCGAATCATTTGGTCGGTGACGCCCATTTTCCGGCGGTGTTCGGCTGAAATCATTGCGTGGGATGTAAGTACCGGAATGCTGACAAGCGAATCCACCCCGCCCAAACTCGGCGCCAGAGTGAAGAGGTTTAGCGATTCCGATAGCTGGCGTGCGTCCTCATGGCTGCCGTCTATTTCAAACGTCAATACGCCTCCGCCTCCCTGCATCGTCTCCATCGCTAAAGCGCGTTGTGGATGGCCTTCCGCAAACGGATAGTAAACACGCTTCACTTTGCGGTTTTGCGCAAGGTATTCGGCGATACGCAGCGCACTCTCATTCTGGCGCTGTACCCGGACTGCCAGGGTTTTGATTCCGCGCAGCAGAAGCCATGCCGCGTGCGGATCCATGTTTCCGCCAAGCGTGGTCCGGGTGCTGTGAATGGTCTCGATCAAGTCCTTGCGCCCTGCCACCACACCGCAGATAAGGTCGGAATGTCCCGCAAAGTATTTCGTCCCCGAGTGCATCACCAAATCAATCCCGAATTCAAACGGACGCTGGTTGATTGGCGTCGCGAAGGTGCTGTCAATGGCAGTGATCAGGCCATGCTGCTTTGCCAGAGCGGAGACTTTCCGCAAGTCCACGATCTTAAGAGTCGGATTTGTGGGGGACTCAACGTACAGCAATTTCGTATTAGGACGAATGGCTCGCGCGTGCTGGTCGTAGTTCGCCGTCTCCACAAAGGTCGTTTCCACCCCAAGTTTCGGCAGCCATGAGGTAAGAAATTTCGTGACGCCTCCATAAATATCTTCCTGAGCGACGATATGGTCGCCACTCTTGACTAACGCGAGAATGCCGGTCGTAATTGCATTCATCCCCGAGGAAAACAGGAGCGCAGCGTCGGCGCCTTCCAGTTCGGCAATCGCACTCTCGGCAACGCTGTTCGTGGGGTTTCCATACCGCGTGTAGAACATGTCGGTTGAGGTTGCGCGGACCTGTTGATCATTGTCAGTAACCTCGAATGTGGACGTCTGGTAGATCGGTGTCACCAGAGGGCCATTCTTCTTGGCGAGGTCGGTGCCGCCGCGTACCGCTTCGGTTTCGGGATGGCGCTTATGCCGTTTCATAGTGTTATTCCTATGCCGCCTGTTTAGATGTTGCGTTTTCGATTGGATTCGAGTCAGGCGATAGAGTTAAGACTATTCCACGGCGGGCAAACTGGGCAAGAGTGCCATCTATTATTGGGAACAGCCCCGCCCCCCTTGCTAATAGCGGATTCGCAGTACTCTGATATTCTGTTAGCCCCAGCTAAATCCAAGTGGAAGATTTTAGATTGAATGAATAGACAAATTATTTCCGAGCCCGGCGCTCCCACCGTATCGGAGCGCGAATCGAAGCGGCAAGCGTTTCAGTTGCGCTGCATCGGTTGTGGCAATATGGGCGGAACGCCAACCAAGAACCTGCGTTGCGCGGATTGTGCCGATCTGCTCGAAGTTATTTATCCCGGATGGAAGCATTCGGCCGGCATGCAAAGTGCTTCGGCGCTGAAGGCTTTATGGAAGCAACGGCGGACGTCGCTTGTGCCTTTGGACGAAAGCGGCGTTTGGCGATTTCGTGAGGTTCTCCCCAATCTTGCCAACGAAAATGACGCCATCACGTTGAGGGAAGGGAACACGCCTTTGTATTCCATGCCGCAGTGCGCGGGGAAGGCTGGTGTTGAGACGCTTTTCGCCAAGCACCAGGGCATGAACCCAACTGGATCTTTCAAAGACACGGGAATGACGATGGCTGCGTCCATTGCGCTCCAGGAAGGGTTTCGGTGGGTCGCTTGTGCTTCCACTGGCAATACGTCGGCCTCGATGGCGGCATACGCATCGCGCGGCGGCATGCGCGGACTTGTGTTGATTCCCGAAGGGCAGATTTCATGGAGCAAACTTTCGCAAGCATTGGACTATGGCGCTGTGACGTGCCAACTGAAGACCGATTTTGATGGCTGCGTGAAAGTCCTGAACCAAGTCGTATTGGAAATGCCGGTGTACTTACTGAATTCGGTTAACCCTTATCGCCTCGAAGGGCAGAAAACCGCAGCCATTGAACTGCTGGAACAACTGAATTGGGAGTCTCCGGATCACGTGATTGTGCCAGGAGGAAATCTTGCCAACTCATCGGCTCTGGGGAAGGCGTTTCTAGAAATGAAGGACCTTGGATTTATTTCAAGCTTGCCGAAAGTTTCGATCATTCAGGCGGAAGGCGCGAATCCACTGGTAAGGACTGTGCGCGAAAATGCAGGACAAAAGCTGATTTCAGTTCGCGCCGAAACTATGGCTACCGCCATCCGCATAGGCAGTCCCGCATCATGGAAAAAAGCTGTTCGCGTTTTGGAAGCGACGGGAGGAACGGTCGAGCAAGTAAGCGAAGCCGAAATTGCGCTTGCCAAGGCGGAAATAGGAGCCGAAGGAATTGGCTGTGAACCGGCATCCGCCGTAACCCTTGCCGGGCTCAAGAAGCTGGTTAAGCAAGGCTTTGTCAAGCCGCACGAGACTGTGATTCTGATATTGACTGGGCATCTATTAAAAGATCCGGACTTTACATTGAAGTTTCATCGCGGAGATCTGTTTCCAGAGAAAGATGCTGCTATTCTTGCGCAGCAGCGCGCCCCACTTGTTCTTGAACCGAGCCCGAAAGCGGTAATCGAAGTCCTGGAAAAAATCGGAAATTAGTTGAACCCGTTGAAAATAGATGAGAAGGATTGAAGTATTTCAAGCCTTTCCTAATGACCAAGAAACTTCTATCCTCAAGCGCTCGATCTTTTGAGATTATTCTTCCGGCGACTTCGGCGAATCTCGGGCCTGCGTTTGACACTGCTGCGCTCGCATTGAAACTATTCCTCAAAGTCAGAGCCACCGCTTCCGCAGATTATTCGATACACGCGACGGGACGTGACGAGGATATTTGCGGCCGCGTTGAAAATCATCTCATTCTGATAACTTACCGCGAAGTTCTGCAAAGCGCGGGGAAGGTGGCAAAACCGCTGTCGCTTCGCATCAGCAATGACATTCCGATCGGTAAAGGATGCGGATCCTCAGCGGCTGCGCGCCTGGCTGGAATCGCGCTGGCCGTCCACTTCGGCAAGCTCTCATGGACGGACAGTCGCATAATCGGCGAAGCTTCTTTCCGCGAGCATCATGCCGATAACGCAGCTGCTTGCTGGCTCGGCGGCATGACTATAGCCCGCATGGCAAATGACAGTGAGGCGCAGGCTGTTCGTATTGACCCGAAAGGGAAGTGGCCCATGCTTCTGGCAGTTCCCGATCAAAGCTTGGCCACGGAAAAAGCCCGGCAAGTGCTTCCGGCACAGTACAGCCGGGAAGACGCGGTGACAAATATTCAAAACTCCATGTTTCTGCTTGCGGCTCTAATTCAGGGACGTCCAGATTTAATGCCGGCGGCTTTGGAAGACCGCATGCACCAGCCTTACCGGGCAGGGCTCTGCCCACTCTTGCCTGTGTTGAGCGGCATGCAAAGGCCGCATGGGATTTTGGGAGTAGCATTGAGCGGAGCGGGTCCATCGGTGTTAATTTTCGTCGCCCCGAAAGCATCGCTTACCCAAGTTAGGGAAAAGGTTCAGAAACATCTTCACGACGCCGGACTCTCCGCGGAATTGATTTCTACCACGATCACCGAGCGTGGAGGAAGTTCGTCTTCGCGATCCTTCCGTAGTTGAAGTCCGAAAAAAAAGAAAAGAAAAGACCGGAAGTTCTCCGGTCCTTCTCTCGAACTAATCCTCTTCTCATAAATCACTGACCTCGGCTTGCGGGCGGAATGATGCCGTTCATCCGAAGATATTCGACCATCTGTCCATAATGATCAAAAGGATGAGCGATCGAGAGGGTCGCCAATCCAAGCCTGCTGGCCTTGCCGTCTCCAAAAGGAGACTTGACCATCCCCACCAAGTTCGTTTCTGTGAGCGAACTCATAGCTTTGTGCTGATAGGCGAATGAGTCTTTCAAGAATTTTAGAATTTCTGCCTTCGACTTTACAGAATCAGGCCCGTTTTCGCCGCCAAGCTCAACCGGAGGCTTTTCTTCCAGAATCGCGGCAGCCAGCATGTAATTGACGGCTGCTACGTGCTTCACCTGCTGGGCAAATGTACGCACGCCCTTGAATTCTCCATTGGTCGGCGCAAATGAATACTTGTCCTCAGGCATGGCTTCCGCGGCAGGCGTAAATTCATTTTCCAGATTGTCAACAGAGCGGTCGAATATTTGGCTTGAGGAACGATGAACATCCGGGGCGGGGGCTTGCGCTTGGGCCACTGCGATACCACACGCCACGAGTAACAGCAGAGATACACAACACCAGTTCAAAAACATTCTCATAGTTTCTCCTTAAGATGTAGAGACGTAGCTTGCTACGTCTTTATTAGGTGGCCTCGAGACGCAGCAAGCTGCGTCTCTACAATTGAGCGTCACGCACTTTCTAGTCACGAATCATTGACGCGGCTAAATCGATTTCTCGCCCTGAAAGCCGGAAGCGCTTGACAGTAAACAATCCAGCGATAAGAGCGAGGGACGAACACAGCAAAGTCCATGGAATTCCCACTTTCGTAGCCAATGCCCCCCACGCAGCGCTGCCGATTGCCATTCCGCCTTGCAGTACGAGCAAGTACAAAGAGAGTGCCCGGGCTCGCAGCCAGGGAGGAGACATGGTTTGAGCGGCGACATTTAGACAAGCGAGGATGCCAATCCATGCAGTTCCGCTTGTGAACAATACCAGACAAAGCAAGCTGAATGTTTGCACGCACCCCGCGGCGAATGTCATTATGGCAAATATTACGATCGCCGCCGCGACCACGCCGTCCACAGAAAGGCGATTGCGGAGACGTGGCAGTGCCGCGGCACCCGCAAGCGCCCCCAACCCGAAAGAGCCAAGCAACAGTCCATAACCTGTCGGGCCGTGGGGACGGGCCAGAATCGGAAGAAGTGCGAGCAGGGAACTTGCGGCCAGGCTGAAAGCTCCTGTGCGAATCAGAACACAGCGCACCACGGGAGCGCCCAATCCATAGCGAATCCCTGTGTGAATCGCCGCCATGACGCGCCCCGTTTCAACGTGCTCAATCGCCGGCCGCCGCCAACGGTAGAGAAAGAAAATCACTCCAAAAAAGGAAAGAGCATTAAGCAGGAACGCGACCCCAGAATTGGTGGCGGCGATCACGATGCCTCCCAATGCAGGACCGACCGCGCGCGCAACATTAAAGCCGACCGAATTTAGCGCAACAGCGGATGCGTGACGTCTGCTGGAAATGATCTCCGGAGTGATCGCCTGCCATGCGGGGTCATTCATCACAGCGCCCAATCCCAAAATGAATGTGAAGCCGAGCAGCACCCATGGCGTGATGTGATGCATAAGGCTCAGAACGCCTAATGCAGCCGAAGCCATTACCATCCATCCCTGGGTGATCAGCAAGAAACGCCGCCGGTCAACCATATCTGCCAGGGCGCCCGCCGGAAGGATGACCAAAAATACCGGCAGGGTGGTTGCGGCCTGCACCAACCCAACCATCAGTGGAGAAATCGTAAGCTGCGTCATCAGCCAGCCCGC
>PNAR01000088.1 GCA_003169715.1 Acidobacteriaceae bacterium
TGCAAGCCGATCCAAGCGTCATTTACGCCGAACTGCTGGCGGGAACATATACGGGAGCTCTGCATCATGAGGACATGCAGTTCAACTCCGCCTACAATACTTACAACCACAGAGGAGTGCCTCCGGGACCGATTGCTAATCCCGGCAAGGCTTCGCTCGAAGCGGCAATGCATCCGGCCATCACGGATTACCTGTACTTTGTAAGCGATGGCAGCGGACATCATCGCTTCGCCCAAAGTTTGGAAGAACACAATAAGAATGTCGCGGCATACCGGCGGGCGGTGGAAGGAAGATAGATTCAGTTGCCGACGGGCGGTCCGTGATGATCCGTCTTGGAATCGCCAACATTCCACCACTCTGCCACGACCATTCCCTGCGACTTCACATCGCTTATACTCATCTAAGCCCTAAATAGTTGAGCCCAATGCCATCTGTCGGAAGACTGCGTCTTATCTTTATTTTTCTGTCGCTATTGCCGCTGAGTGGCTGCCTTTTCCGGTCACATTCGGTAAAGCCACCGATCACGTCCGCATCGTTGCAATCGGCGACCCAGCAACAACTCATTGACTACATCAACAACCAGGCGGCAAAAATTCAATCCATGCAGGCCACGGTGGATATTGACACATCCGTTGGCGGAGAGAAGAAAGGGAAAGTCACCGATTACGAGCAGATTCGCGGCTATGTGCTCGCGCGCAAACCTGCGATGCTGCGAATGATTGGACTTATGCCGATCGTCCGCAACCGGGCGTTCGATATGGTGAGTGACGGCCAGAATTTTGAGCTTTGGATTCCGCCCAAGAACCGTTTTGTGATGGGCCGCAATGATGTTCTAACGCCCAATCCCCGGCAGCCTCTTGAAAACCTGCGCCCACAGGTTATTTACGACGCCCTCTTACTGCGCGAAATTGACCCGGAACACGACATTGCGGTCATGGAGAACGAATCACACATTTTTGGTGACGCGAAGGGCCGCAAGTATCTCCAGTCCGATTACGTGCTTGATGTCATCCAGAAAAACCAGCATGGGTGGTTTCTTGCCCGCAAGATCGTTTTCAGCCGCAACGATCTGCTGCCGTCCCGGCAAATGATCTACAACGAGGACGCAGAGTTGGTAACCGATGCGAGATACGAGTCTTATAAGGAATATGGAGGACTGAAATTCCCTTCGCGGATTGAGATTTCACGGCCCCAGGAGGAATACGACATCGCTCTCACATTTGTAAAGCTGGAATTGAATTTGACCCTCGCGGACGACAAGTTTGAACTGGACAAACCTCCTGATGCGGAAGTAATTCATTTGGACGAGAAGAAGCCTGCTATAGGTGGGGGGCAATCGAAGTGATTGCAGGAGCCATTCAACGATGAACAAAATGGTCTTCGCTAACCTTGTGCATCGCCCCATACGGTCTTTGATCAGCATATTTGCGATCGCGCTTGAAGTGACTCTTATCCTGTTGATTGTGTGGCTCTCGCTGGGAATGCTCAATGATGCCCGCAATCGCCAAGAAGGCATTGGTGCCGACGTGATTGTGCAACCGCCAAACTCATCTTTCATTCAGGGCTTATCCAGCGCGCCTGTTTCGATAAAAACCGGAGAAATTATTCGGCGCTTACCTCACGTGACACAGGTTTCGCCTGTTATCACGATGGTCTCTACCGCTGGTTCCGTCGAAGTAATTTTCGGGATTGATCTGAAAAGTTTTGAGTCGCTCGGCGCGCCCTTTCACTACATTGCTGGAGGACCATTTCAGGGCCCCGGCGACGTGCTGGTGGACGATTATTTCGCTCGCGCGCAACATGAGAGGGTTGGCGACACGATCGCAATTTTGAACCACAAGTTTCGAATTGCCGGAATTGTCGAACACGGCAAAGGTGCGCGCAAGTTTCTCCCCATCACTACGCTTCAGGATCTGATGGGCAGCCCTGGCAAGGCTTCTGTTTTTTACGTTAAGTTGGATGATCCGGCAAACGCCGACGCCGTTGTCACGGAAGTCAAAGGCGTTCCGGGTATGGAGCAGTATCAGGTGCGGTCCAGCCGTGAATTTCTCTCGATGATGACGCCGGCAAACTATCCGGGGTTGTCAATATTTATCAACACGGTCATCTTCATTTCTGTGATTGTGGGAGTCTTAGTTATTTTCCAGGCAATGTACACGGCCGTCATGGAACGCACGCGAGAAATTGGAATTCTGAAGGCCATCGGCGCTTCCAAGTTTTATATTGTGAATGCAATTCTGCGGGAGACAACGTTGCTGGCGATTGCTGGCATCATTGTTGGGATTGGGTTTAGCTGGGCTGCGAGTGCCGTTATT
The DNA here is from genome assembly GCA_003169715.1 of Acidobacteriaceae bacterium. Taxonomy (GTDB): domain Bacteria; phylum Acidobacteriota; class Terriglobia; order Terriglobales; family Acidobacteriaceae; genus PALSA-188. The sequence continues at coordinate 2,316 of PNAR01000088.1, forward strand.
GCGTATCGCCTTCCAACCTTGCAGATTGTTCCCGTTTGGGGATGGGTTGGAAAAGCAGCCCTGATTGCGATCCTAAGCGCGATCGCGGGCGCTCTATATCCAGCCTATAAAGCCGCACAAAAAGATCCTATAGACGCTCTGGCGTACGAATAATGCGTGAACCGCAACACACAACTGTAGAGACGGAGCTTGCTACGTCTGCTTTTCGCCCATAGCCGCTCAATTACACGCCAAACAAAAACCAGACGTAACAAGCTACGTCTCCACCCGTATTTGCGTAATTTGCCCACGTGGAATGACCTTCCCCTAACGAGAATCCCTTCATTTCTGCGTGACGGTGGTCACATCTTTAACTCGTTCATCGGCCTAATCTAACCTGGAACCGTCATGTTCTCTGGCCGCATCACACACGCGACTCTCCGTACACTCGACTTTTTCACGGCGCATCTACTTCCTCAACCAAGTCGCGCGAAGCATCTCCGGACCGGGCATCGCGGCGAAGAGGATGCCTATTTCCATTTGCGACGGTTGGGATACGTCATGATCGCGCGCAATTTCCGTTCACCGCGCCGACGCGGAGAAATTGATCTGATCGCATGGCACAAGGATGTCCTATGCTTCATCGAAGTAAAGACTAGGACTTCGCACGATGTGAAGCCAGCCGAAACTGCCGTGGATCGCGACAAGTGGCGTCAGCTTTCGGCCACGGCCAGGGAATATCTGCGTTCCTTCCCTCCCGATTTGCAGTGGCGCTTCGATGTAATCACCGTGTATTATGATCGGCATTCCAACCATCCCCAGTTCCAGCTATTCCAGAATGCCCTTCCTTCGCCGTAATATGAAATGCCGTAGTGTAAAATTTGGCTGCGGCCGTGAGGGGGATTGGATCGTTGCCTGAACTTAGAAAAGACCCGATTGTCGGGCGCTGGGTTATCATCTCCACCGATCGCGCTAAACGTCCTTCAGACTTCGCTCGAGAAGTTATTCAGCACAGAGGGGGGTTCTGCCCATTTTGTTATGGGAATGAGAGCAAGACGCCGCCCGAAATCCAGGCTTATCGTCCAAGTCAAAATGGGGGTCCTCCGCTGGAGCGGGATTCTCCGGGATGGACGGTGCGCGTAGTACCCAACAAATTTCCCGCGCTCGGCATAGAAGGGGTTCTGAACCGGCAGGCCGACGGGATGTTCGACAAGATGAACGGCATCGGAGCGCATGAGGTCATTATCGAGACGCAAGACCACAATGCCAGCCTAGGCACTTTGCCCCCCAAGAGGATCGAAGATGTTCTGTGGACGTTCCGCGACCGCATTCTCGACTTAAGAAAAGACCTCCGCTTCAAGTACATTTTGATTTTCAAGAATCATGGCGAAGCTGCTGGGGCCACTCTGGAACATTCTCATTCGCAGTTAATCGCTTTGCCCATATTGCCAATTTATGTAGTGGAAGAGATCGAAGGGGCGAAGCAATATTACATTTACAAAGAACGCTGCGTTTTTTGCGACATTATCCGGCAGGAAAGCGAATCCGGCATACGAATCGTTGCGGAAAATGAGAGCTTTCTCACGATTGCCCCTTATGCTCCACGGTTTCCCTTTGAGACGTGGATTCTGCCGAAGGAACATGAATCCGCGTTTGAGAATTCTTCCTCGCACACATTAGAAAACCTTGCAAAAGCCTTAAAAGTCTTGCTCACAAGGGCGGACCGGGTTCTCGACAATCCTCCCTATAACCTTGTGATTCACAGCTCGCCCATCCAGGATCCCATTAACGACCACTATCACTGGCACATCGAGTTCATGCCGAAACTGACCAAAACTGCCGGATTCGAATGGGGAACGGGATTCTACATAAACCCGACTCCGCCGGAAGAGGCAGCGAAATTCTTGCGTGAGGCAAGTGTGGAAGAGCGACCGGCGGCGAAAGAAATCCCAGTCTGAACGTTAAAACGACCGGTTACCAAAGGAACTTTCCTGCAATCTCCGCCCGCGATAAGGTTCGTGCATGAGCACCAAAACAAAAGTACTCTGCGCGCAGTGCGAGATGCCTGAACAGAAGTGTGGATGTGAAAAGTACTGTTGCTCCTGCGAAAGCCAGATCGGCGTCAGACTGTGCGAAGGTGGATTGTATTATTGCCCCGATTGCCGCGAGGCTTGCGACTATAAAGTGGCGGACTAGCCATCGGAAAAGCGTCCCCGCGCAGGAACTTAGATTTAGATAACGACTGCTTCCTTGTATTCTCCAAAAACCTTCCGTAGCGTGTCAGAGATCTCTCCCACGGTGGCGTATGCTTCGACTGCTCCGATAATATGCGGCATCAGGTTGGCCCCGCTGCGGGCGGCGGATTCTACTTGCGACAAGGAGGCTGACCACACCTGCGAATTCCTGCGTGCTCGTAACGCCCGCACGCGATCTACCTGACTGCGCTCTAAAGATTCGTTGATTCCTTGCAGCGAAATCGGGTTTTCCTCTTCCCTCACAAACCGATTTACCCCGACGACGATCGCTTCTTCGCGATCCACTTGCTGCTGATATTCGTATGCGGCATTTTGAATTTCCTGCTGTACGTATCCTCGTTCGATGGCTCGAAGCATTCCACCCAAAGCCTCGATCTTCTCCAAATATTCACCGGCACGCCTCTCGATTTCGTTGGTGAGCGATTCGGTGTAATACGATCCGGCGAATGGATCAATCGTCTGCGGGACGCCAGACTCAAAAGCAAGAATCTGCTGTGTACGAAGCGCAACTCGCGCTGCGTGCTCAGTTGGCAGCGCCAGCGCCTCGTCGTAAGAATTTGTGTGAAGTGACTGTGTTCCTCCAAGAACCGCAGCCAACGCCTGTAGAGCGGTTCTTGCAATATTGTTCTCCGGTTGCTGGGCTGTGAGCGTAGAACCCGCGGTTTGCGCATGAAATCGCAACATCCAGGAACGCGGGTTCCCAGCTTTGAACTTTTCGCGCATGATGCGGGCCCACATGCGCCGCGCGGCCCGAAACTTCGCGACTTCCTCCAGGAAATTATTGTGCGCATTGAAAAAGAATGAGAGGCGGGGTCCGAACGCATCTATATTGAGGCCACCTGCCAGTGCGGCTTGAACATAGGCGATGCCGTTGGCGAGAGTAAACGCAACCTCCTGTACGGCGGTACAACCGGCTTCCCGCATGTGGTATCCGGAGATCGAAATCGTATTCCACTCGGGCAGGTTCTCATTCGACCATGCAAATACATCAGTAACTATGCGCATGGCCGGTTGAATTGGAAAGATATACGTCCCGCGAGCGATGTATTCTTTCAGGACATCGTTTTGCACCGTTCCCGAAAGCGATCTGACATTCGCTCCCTTCCGCCTCGCCACAGCCACATAGAGTGCGAGCAATATTGCAGCAGTCGCATTGATGGTCATTGAAGTGGAAATTGCACTGAGGTCAATGCCATCAAAAAGACGCTCCATATCCTCGACGGAGTCAATGGCGACGCCAACTTTGCCAACTTCGCCCGCAGCCAGCGAATTGTCGGAATCAAGTCCGATTTGCGTGGGCAAATCAAAGGCTACAGAAAGGCCGGTTGTCCCGTTCGCCAATAAATACTTGTAACGTTTATTCGATTCCTCGGCGTCACCCATCCCTGCATACTGGCGCATGGTCCAGAGACGGCCGCGATACATGGTCGGCTGAATGCCGCGTGTGAAAGGGAACTGGCCAGGATAGCCAACGTCTCGCTCCTGGTCCCAATGATCTAGGCTGCTTGGCGTGTAAAGAGGTTGAATCGGAATTTTAGATGAAGTGTGACGCTGAGAGGTCGCGCCGGGACCCGGATGTTTGGTGCGTTCAGACATTCTGATTTCTTGATCTATTGCCGAGGATTCTGACTTAGCAAAATCCCGTTTTCGAAGGTGCGTTAACCCATCTGTATTAGACCTTATGGATTCAGTTATTTTTCTTTCGCACCCGCCAGAACGAGCTGAACCCGAACCATCCAAAGACTAAGGTGAAGCAGGCGGCGAGAACTACGCGGCTGGAATTCGTCCTTGCCGCTTCATATTTTGTCCATTCATGCGCGAGGGCCAGCGCGCCGAATGCAGATAACGCCAGGAAAACAAACCCCGTAACCTCCAGCCAGAGCTGGTGAAATATCCGCCCGAAGTGCGCCGCACTGGCGCGGCCGCCCTTTACCAGGGCGTCGAAGGTTCGAGTGCGCCGGAGTTGCTTCCCCAGGATTCGGGCCGCGATCCCCATCTTCTTCGACATTGTTACGCCCATACAACATTGATTTTAGCAACTTCGGGTTACAATAGCGGCGGCGAATGTGGTGCAGGAACCGTGGACACGCCTCGTGCATCTAAATGGAGTGTGGAGGCGACGGCTTGGTTCTGGCGATTAGTCTGAAACAGATCCAGGCTACAAGCGAGTAGGGGTCGAAAAAGGGGGTTCTGTGGACCAGCAATTAAAACAATTAATGAAGGAGCTGGGAGAGGCAATCAATGAGTCCCTGGCCGATTCCGATCAGATCGCTGAAGTCGTTTCCNNGTGAGCAAACCGGGCGAGAAGTCGAGCGATAAGACTTCGATGGTTACGACGCTTTCAAGCAATCCAGAATTTAAGATCAGTGACCAGGATTTGAAATTTTTGAAATCACTTCGAATCAAGATTGACGACGCGGCCTGAGCCTGAAGTTATGCGAAGGCCTCTCTGCTTTTGACCTTCTTCAAAATTTAACAACTTATTGCGGCGAAACCTCGTTCCTTTCTGTTGCCCGCTTCTGCCGGGCAATATCACCGAGAGGAATGTCGGAGCAATCGGGGCCGGAACAGTTAGAAACTGTGCTTCCGTTTAGACCATCCTGCTCCAATCTGATCTTGAACGCCAACCTTTCTCCCGAAGCCATCACGGTGCGACGCCAAATTCTGAATCCAGCCAACCTTACTGAGATCTTGTGTTCGCCTGGGCGAACCACTACGTCGCACGGTGTGGTGCCGATAAATTTGCCATCAATCTGAATCTCCGCCAGGTCGGGGAAAGATGAAATGTTAAGTTCCGTGGCGGAGTGAGCCAAAGCTGCCGTAGCATTTGCCGCGCCCAGCGATGCCGGCTCGAGACTGCCAAGTTCGAGCGGCACATCTCNNCATCTCCGTTCACATAGGCTGTGAATTCAGTTCCCTGAGGAATTGTGATGTCCTTGCCGCGAACAAAAATCAACGGCGCTGAAGAGACATTGCTCGCTGACATTGCCGAAACAATGGAGCTTGGGTTTCCATTTCCGGCAGAATGCAGCACTGCCCGAAGAGCGACCTTCTGGCCGTTCACAAGTTTGACTGAATCTATCCCAATGTCGAGCTTGCCTCCGCGCCCCATTAGTTTCTTGGGCTCCGCAGCGGTGACAATTGCCAGACCTGCGGTACCTTTGGTGATGACTACAGTGTCTTCAATCTTGGTCTCGTCCAGCACTTCCAGGTTCAGCAAGTCTCCCGTTCGGGCGTCCTCAGACGATACGGTCCGGGTCGTGCGCAGCCGAACGGGCGTGCCGTCTGCCAGTACGGCGTTCGATGATGAGGAAGAAATGTTGGAGTCCGCTTGCAGAGGATCTGCGGTTTGAGCTACACCTGACCAACCAAGCGACAATGCGAGAAAGCTAACGGAGCCAAGTGCTGCCAGATTACGCATCGTGAATACTCCATCGAGGCGCACGTGTGCGAACGACGCCAGTCCAGAGTTTCCAGCAAACAAACCTTTCGGGGAAAGTTACCCCAGTAATGACGAACGCCCAGTATTTTCAAGAAAGCCGAAACCGGCTTGCGGTTGGTCACGCGGCCTGCGAAACGCCCTTAAGCAACGGGGTCAGTCAGGACGGAATCTCAGTTTTGCTCGTACAAAGCTATTCGGTATGTCGGATTCCAAACTCACCACCGGCCAGCAGGTCTATTCGATCTGGAAGTTGGGTGGACTCACTCCGGCTCAACTTGCTAAGAAAGTAATTTACGAGATCGGCGATGACGATCTTCTGGGCCGCGCCTCCGAGTTGGCATATAACTTCCTCCTCGCCGTGTTCCCGCTAATGCTTTTCTTGTTGGCATTGTTCGGACTCTTTGCCTCGCGCGGCCTGCTGTTACGCAGCAGGCTGCTGATCTATTTTGCCGATATGCTGCCGCCGATGGCTTACGACCTATTCAGTAATACGGTCAACGAGCTTGCCAATAATCCAGGAGGCGGAAAACTGGGTAGTAGGTCAGTTTGCCTCGTTAGTCGAAAAACAATCAACCACGAAGGGTCACGAAGGCCAGTTTCGACGGTCTCCTTCGTGCAACTTCGTGTCCTTGGTGGTTGATTGCTTTCGCAACTTGGCCCTATACCCCAGGGTGCCACTACCTGCTCCCGGTTACGAAGTGAGTTTGGATTGAAACTGACCCACTACCCAGGCGAGGCGAACCAACCAACGTCTCCTGCACTTCAATCGCGACCCCAATTAATTTGCAGCGGGACCCGCGGGAAGTTCGAAATCTATACCGCGATCATCGTTTTGCTGCGCCGTCGCTCTGAGGTCCAGGTCGGCGAGGGCGATCTTGTGCCTCATCCCGCCAGTTAAGTCGTACAGCGTGCTTCCCACGATTGCGTAGTTATCCACGCTGGCCTGATGACCATCTTTAAAGATCAAGACAGTCTGAGGCTGATTAGCGACTTCAACTGCGGGTTCCGAAACAGGCCGCATCTGCGCCTCCGCAGGTTGAGCGGCTGGCGGGGGACGACGAGTCGCATATTGCCCATCGCCCCGGCGGTCGAAAATCGTGGGGCCGCCTTTGTACTCATCTGGGTTTTCGGCATTGTCTGGTGAATCCGGACTATTCTGATAATCGTCGCCGTAATCAAGAACCGGATACGCGTAATACCCACCCCATACCGGATAAACGGGCCCGCGATGATGGTGACGGCGGTCAAAAGCCGGGTTTTGCGAAAATACCGGAGTGTGAAAATTCGGGCCTTCAAAATTGGAACCGTGAAAATGCGGACTGCCTGAAGCGCCCATGCGGCCAAAGCCAAGCGAAGTGACACTTGGCGGAACTGCGCCGAGGCGATTGCTGCCGCCAAATCCCATAGAGGTAACGGATGGCCCCCAGTTAACGGATTGTGCGAGGGCATCGCGCGGCCCCAATGCGACGATCAAGAACACCGCCAAAGCCGATGAGAACAAAACCACCCGCCGTATAGCGTAATCATATCCGAGTTTGAAAGCCATAGCTGGCCTCCCGAGGGTGTAGCCCTAATACATTAGAACCTCGCCGGGGGCGGCAGGTTGCTGAATTATTTGTGAGAATTTGGACATGATCCCTCCGGAACTCCCGTGGGGCGGGCCTTCTATTGAGTTTGAGGAGGTGTCGCGACCACGGCGGGAGCGACCGGCTGCTCGCCACCGCTGGTATTTACCAGGTCTTTGAGCTCTTTGCTTGGCTTGAAGAAAGGAATCTTCTTGGCAGGAACTTCGACGCGGTCTCCCGTCTTTGGGTTGCGCCCGACGCGGGGATTACGCTGCCGTGTGCGGAAGCTGCCAAAGCCGCGAATTTCAATCTTGTCGCCGACGCGAAGCGAGCGCACGATGCTGTCAAAAATTGTTTCGACGATTACTTCGCTGTCTTTGCGCGTAAGCTCGGCGAGCCGGGAAACCTCGTCAATCAGATCAGCTTTTGTCATAGCGTCTTTCGCTCCGTGTTGACTTTGATTTAATGCCCTTTTCGATTCTACCGCCAGCGGAGCAGCCTTCCTGCACTCGGGGCACATCCGCTCCGCGCGAGATCCTTCGCAAGCTCAGGATGACGCCGCTGAGGTGACGCCGGGCTTACTTCCACAGATAATAGAAGCCCATCTGATTTTCCATCAATTTCTCTTTCGTGGGCAGCCATTGGGACACGTCTCCAAATAGTAAATCGAGGACATTCTTTCGCTCGAGTTCGGGATGCACCAACACCGGTTCACCTTTGATCCCAACCGACTTGGCGGTGTCGTCCACGGCGGCTTGGAAGTCCCCGATTTGATCGATCAGGTGCATCGAGAGCGCTTCTTCGCCGGTCCAAACTTTTCCGTTCGCGATGGCTTTTATATCTTCGACCTTCGCGTGCCGTCCCTCGGCTACCGCGCGAACAAATTGGCCGTACATATTGTCAGCCAGAGATTGCAGGTATGCTCGTTCGGCTGGCGTCAGTTCCCGGGTTGGATCTCCCGTATCTTTGAACTCGCCAACACTCAGGATTTCCTGCTTCAACTTTGCCCAGCGCAGCAGATCGCCGTAATTCAGCCACTCCATAATCACGCCTATGGAGCCAACGATGCTGCCATTGTCGGCATAAATCTTGTTGGTGGCGGACGAAACGTAATAAGCGCCACTGGCGCCCACCGTACTGATCGAGGCCACGATGTACTTATGTTTCACGTCGCGAACCCGTTTGACCGCGCGATAAATTTCCTCCGAGGCAGCCACGCCGCCGCCGGGTGAATTCACCCGGATGATGATGGCCTTGATGGAATCGTCATCGCCGAACTTCTTGAGTTGCGGCACGATCACGCTGGGATCAACAATCACGCCCTCGAGATCAACCACGCCAATCTTGTCGCCGAAAGCGTGCAGTGACGCATCCTGTCCGCCCGCATGCAGGGTCAGATAAACCAGGACGAAGACTGACATTACGAAGAGGAAGAATGCTCCTCCTCCAATCAGTACCCAGAGAAAAGTTCGGGAACGGGGAGCGGCAGCGTCAGCCATAAAGTTCTCAGTAGTTTAGCACCGGAGACCTAAACCGCGCCCATGCGCGGATCGGTTACGCTTCGTCGCCACCCTCCTAGCCGTTTGAGTGCAGCGAAGACGCAGCGACCTTCCTAGGGGAGTAAGTCTTAACTTGCGGCGTCAACTTGTGGTCAGTGAGCAAGGCGATGCATCGGGCGGCCGATCTCTCTGCGGAGCCCAGGGTGAAAGAAGAATGGCAAGAAATAGGAGAAAAGATGGGATTTTCCCCCACGCCTTGATCTTTTCCTGGAAACTTTTCTGAAAGATCTTTTCTTGAAAAATTTGACAAATAGCACTCCCCACCATAAGCTCCTCCATCGCTACGGTTTCACAAACCCTTAAATGGAGGATTTCATGATGCATCACAGGCGGTCGCTGTTCGCAGCACTATTCTTGATCACGGCATTACTCACTTCGGCGTGGGCGGTAGATGTGCAGGAACAACTGAAGAAATTGGAAATGGATCGTGCCGACGCGAATGTGAAAAGCGATGTCGCAATGCTCGACAAGCAAACATCCGACGACTACGTGCTGATCAACCTGAACGGAGGGACCGCTGGCAAGGCCGAAATGCTAGAGGGTTTCAAATCTGGCCGCACGAAAATCACTACCGACGACTTGTCCGACTTGAAGGTGCGCGTGTATGGCAACACTGCCATCATCACCGGCAAAGCTGACGTCAAAGGCACCCTGGGAGGAGCCGACGCTACTGGACAAATCCTGTTCACCCGTGTCTACGTAAAAAAGGATGGACGCTGGCAGTGCGTATCGCTGCAACAAACCCGAATGGCCACCCCGTAATTGTTGGCCGTGCCGCACCCGTTCAGCTTTTGATCTTGCGCTGGCATCGCCAGACTGGGGGTGTCCCATCCTTCGCCCGGGGGTTTGCGAAGGGTGGGAGGCAGACCGAATAGTCCCAAACCTGTACACCCACTCTCTGCGGCACTGGGCTTCGATGCCAATAGTTGCCGCAACGCATATTGCAGGATCCCGCCCCTGTAAGATTTGATTTTGACTTCGTAAGAATGATAACAACAAGGCTGCCGGGTGCCCCAGGTCTCGCCGCCTTTGCGAGACCTGGGATTCCCCTGAGTATCCTTCTAATCTTTGAGCGTCTTGCTCAAGAAACCGGACCGCCTTGCTAGGTCCATTGTTCCGAAGGAATTTAACGCCCCTACACCCCAACGGTTTGCGCGCTGGGTTTCCCTGCCAACAACTGCCGCAGAACGTACTGAAGAATGCCGCCGTTTGCGTAGTATTGGGCTTCCTGCGGAGTATCTATTCTTACGAGGGCGTGAAATTCTTTGGTCTGCCCGCCGGTTGCTGCACGCATTTTCACCCGGCGTCCGGGCGTGAAATTCGACGTCAACTCACGAATACCGGAAATCTCGAATACTTCTTCGCCGGTGAGGCCCAGCGATTGCGCATTTTCGCCGGCGACGAACTGCAGGGGAATAATTCCCATGCCGACTAAATTCGAGCGATGGATGCGTTCGTAGCTTTCTGCGATCACAGCGCGGACGCCCAAGAGCAGCGGACCTTTGGCGGCCCAGTCCCGGGACGAGCCTGATCCATATTCTTTGCCGGCGATAATGACCAGGGCAACGCCGTCAGCAATGTACTTTTCCGATGCTTCGAAAATGGACATCTCGGTGCCATCCGGAAGATGGCGTGTGAATCCTCCTTCAAGTTTCGGGACCATTTTGTTTCGCAGACGGACATTGGCAAACGTTCCGCGAACCATGACTTCATGATTTCCACGGCGCGATCCGTAGGAATTGAAATCGCCGGGCTTAACGCCGTGTTCAATTAAATATTTTCCTGCGGGACTGTCCTTCTTGATGGAACCTGCGGGCGAAATATGGTCGGTAGTAACGCTGTCTCCAAGCAAGGCGAGCACTCGCGCATTCTTTATTTCTTGAACCTCGCCGGGCTTTAGAGTCATATTGTCGAAATAAGGTGCGCGGCGAATGTAGGTAGAGTCGTCGTCCCATGCGTAAGTTTCACCGTCGGGAACTGGCAGCGAACGCCAGCGATCGTCGCCATCGTAGATTTCGCTGTAGCTTTTGCGAAACATGCTCGAAGAAATGGACTGCTGAATCGTTTCCTCGACCTCCCGTTGCGAAGGCCATAGATCGGCGAGGTAAACGGACTTTCCTTGCTTATCCTTTCCGACAGGATCTTTGCGGAGATCAACGTCAATGCGTCCTGCCAATGCGAAAGCGACGACCAGCGGCGGAGACATCAAATAGTTCGCGCGCACTTCGGAGTTGATGCGGCCTTCAAAATTGCGATTGCCGGAAAGAACCGATGCTACAACCAGATCTTGTTCATCAATCACACGCGAAATTTCTTCTGGCAGAGGGCCGGAGTTTCCGATGCAAGTGGTGCAGCCGTAGCCCACGATATGAAATTTCAGTTTCTCGAGGTATCCGGTCAACCCAGCGCGGTCGAGATAGTCACGCACGACTTTCGATCCTGGCGCCAGCGAAGTCTTCACCCAACTGGGCACCTCTAATCCGCGTTCGACTGCTTTTTTTGCGAGCAGGCCGGCGGCGATCATCACCGACGGATTCGATGTATTTGTGCAACTGGTAATCGCGGCAATGACCACGCTGCCGTGATGAAGAGTTCCATTGCTGGAGCCGTTTCCGTTGGCCGTGGGACTCTGCCCCGGTTTGAGAAGCGAGGGCAGCGCATGCTCAAAAGATTCTTTCGCCTTCGAAAGCGCGACACGATCCTGCGGACGCTTCGGTCCGGCAATACTCGGCTCGACAGAATCCAAATCGAGCGCAAGCAGTTCTGAATATTCCGCCTCGGGAGTTTTCGCGTCGTGGAACAGTCCCTGCTCGCGGCAATAGGCTTCCACCAGTGCGATCTGTTCTTCGGAGCGTCCGGTCAAGCGCAGGTAGGTAAGCGTCTCTTTGTCCACCGGAAAAATTCCGCAGGTCGCGCCATACTCCGGCGACATGTTGCTGATCGTGGCACGATCCGCCAGCGCCAGTTCTGCCAGTCCAGGTCCAAAGAACTCCACGAACTTGCCCACGACTCCAAATTTGCGAAGCATCTCCGTGATGGTCAAAACCAGGTCGGTCGCTGTCGCGCCCTCGCGCAACCGCCCCGTCAGTTTCACGCCCACCACTTGCGGTATCAACATGGAAACCGGCTGCCCCAACATCGCAGCCTCCGCCTCAATGCCGCCGACGCCCCATCCCAAAACCCCCAACCCATTTATCATTGTCGAGTGGGAATCTGTCCCGATGAGGGTGTCGGGATACGCAGAGCGTTTGCCGTTTGATTCTTGAACGAATACGACATGGGCCAAGTATTCGAGATTTACCTGGTGCACGATTCCTGTGTCGGGAGGGACGATAGCTAGATTGCGGAAGGCAGTTTGTCCCCAACGCAGGAAGGCGTAGCGCTCTTTGTTGCGCAGGAATTCCAGTTCGGCGTTGAGGCCGAACGATTGAGAGGTTCCGAAAGAATCTACTTGAACCGAGTGATCAATTACCAATTGAGCGGGCTGCAATGGATTGATCAGGCTGGGATCTCCGGAGAATTTGCTCATGGCGTCGCGCATGGCGGCGAGATCAACGATGGCGGGAACGCCGGTGAAATCCTGAAGAAGCACGCGGCTGGGCGTGAAAGCAATTTCGGAGTCGGTTGCAGCCTTGCCGGTCCATCTGGCGAGCGCTTCGATGTCTTGTTTTCTTACATTGCGGCCGTCCTCGGTGCGCAAGAGATTTTCCAGCAGAACTCGCAATGAATATGGCAGATGCCTGGTTGAGATGCCGTGCTGGTCGAGCGAATCCAAGCGATGGATTTCATAGTCAAGATTACCGACGCGGAGACTGGCTTTACTATTGAAGCTATTCATGAGGGATTGCCTTCCTAAATAGTTTAGCTGTTCGGCGGCGGATTGCGTAGTGCGAGTAGTTCGCTTCTCGGAAACCGGCGATTCGCCGAATGATTTGACTTTAGAAGAGCAA
>PNAR01000025.1 GCA_003169715.1 Acidobacteriaceae bacterium
ACCGAAGCCCGGCTTATGCCGATCGACAGCTACATCCTCGCCACCGAGCCGATCGGCGCCGGCCGGCCGGGCGGGATCATTCCCGGCGGCGAGGCGGTGTCGGACACCCGCTTCGTCGTCTACTACTTCCGCCCGACAGCCGACGGCCGGCTCCTCTTCGGCGGCGGCGAGGCCTATTCGCGACGCGAGCCGCCCGACATGGCCGCGTTCGTCCGCTATCATCTCCTGAAGCTCTACCCGCAGCTCGCCGGCACGCGCATCGACTACGCCTGGGGCGGCGTGGTCGCGATCACGCTCCGGCGGCTGCCACTGATCCGCCGGCTCCGCCCCGGCGTCTACGTCGCCGGCGGCTATTCCGGCCAGGGCGTGGCGCTTGCCCCGTTCGCCGGCAAGGTCATCGCCGACGCCATCGTCGGCGATCCGGGCCGCCTCGACCGCTTTGCCGCCCTGCCCTGCCCGCCCTTCCCCGGCGGCAAGCGCCTCCGCCGTGCCGGGCTGGTCGCCGGCATGCTGTGGTACGCGCTCCGCGACAGGCTGTAGGCGGTCGGGACTGGCTAACCTCGCGCTGGCTCCTTTCACTCCGCAGCCCAGCCACGAACTCTCGGCCTCCCTCGGGATCGGCATCGAACGGCCGCCAACGATCAAGCAAAGCGCGAGTCCGCCGCGCCGTGTCGCGGTGGGCGCTTACGCGCTAAGGTTCGCTGCGAACTCGATCAAAATGGCTCCAGTACCGGCGCCGCTGAACCGACCTGATCGCTTCGACTGCGGTCATCGCGCTGGGCCGATTGTCACAATAGCTCAGCGATTCGCCCGACTTCAGCCGAAAACAAAGCAGCCGTCAGATGACCCTTACACCCTTACACTGCAGTCGAAGAGATTACGTCGCTTCCAGCGGCACCGGTTCAAAATACCTATCCAGCCGGCATCAAGTCAGCGACGCCGAGATGGACGCTGTCAACCTCACCTGGCATCCTGCCACGAGTTCCGCGCGACCGGAACTGAACCGTCAAATGCCAGCCCGCTCTATCTACGGCTATAGTCCCCCGACGGGTCCTAAGTTTAAGGGCAGGTTACTGATGGACGCGTGCGTTTGAGCTTCAAATCCCGGTGGTCTCAGCGACGTTCCGAATCGTTAAGAGAGAGAGCGAACTTACGAAGGACTACTCTCGTTCTATGTTTAGTAGCGATAAATTTGCCTGCAACGTTTCTACCTTGGTGGTAATTCTTCTGCCATCGCTCGGATCGAGCAGATGATTCCGGTATTCTAAGTTGTCTATTGAACTCTGCGCGGCTTAGTTTCCATGCCTCGTATTGCTCTTTCAATTCTGGATCTTCATCAATACTTTTGATCTCCGGTCTAAGCATCTCCAATTCGCCTCGCCTTTGTGGAAAAATATGACAGAATGGTTCGCCTTGGGCAAAGCAGACACTATGACCCGATCGCGTGAACTTCCAATTCATCGTGAATGTATACGGGGACCAATCAGTCTCGATTATTCCAGTCAAAGGAGATATTCCATCTTTTGGTCGGTTAATCGGCCCCTGCACAAGTAGATCGATCTCGGACGCAGTGCGAAATAGATACGGCAAGGGAAATGTGAGAATTCCATGTCCAAAGTGGCTTACAGCGGGACACCGTTCACCGCTCGAAATTAGCTTAACTGCGTTCAGTCCCGGAGAACCGTCCCACACTGCGTGAAACTCAGAGGGACATAAAATTTCCCACCCGTATGCATTCGCTATGCTTAATGGCAAGCATCTGTATGCGAAGCGCTCGCCGCTCGCATCCATCCAATCGCGTTCTAATGGAGCGGGTCTAAGTTCAACATCCCTTTTACCCACAATGAAGGCGATCAGCATGGTAAGATTCCTTTTGATGCTTCTTTATTAGCTTCTACTTTCAGATGAGTTAAGATTGATTATACGCTAGGCGGCCAATACCCAAGTCTCGTCCCGTACCGAATTGCGGTCTCGCCGGAGAGGTCTAGCTGGTGAATCAAATCGAATCATCTGCAGCGGGAACCCAGCCTTTAGGTTACGAGAACAGGGAAAAAATCTCGGCTTCGGCTGCCTCACCAAATTGGGTCATTGCGACGCGTAAAGGTCATATTGAATGCTCTCGCTCGCGAGTAAACCAGATGGGCAGCGTATACCGAATCCCCGACTGCACGGGCAAGACTTCATGCACGTAATTCCTTCCACTCGGAAAAGCGACAAGTAGGCCGGCCCGAGGTCTAACGGTTATCTCCTGGTCACGAAAGACAATCTCACCTCCTTTGAAATCACTATTGAGATAAACGATTGATGAATACGCTCTCCACGGTGTATGATTTGGAATCCACTCGCCATTCTTGTCCACCTTACAGTTATCGGCGTGAGGAGGATGCGTTTCGCCCGGCCCAAGCCCAGTTAACAGTATGGTCTCCGGAAACAGTTGCTCTGTAGTCAAATCTTTCAGCAAGTTCACAATTCGTGAAGACGTGGCAAGAGTTAGACTATTCATCTCATCTATACTCCGAAAATGATTCCAGTATATAACCGGATATTCGCTAAAATCCCGTGTACGAGAGACCGCAGCACACTGATCATAGATTGTTAATAGTCTTAAGCAATCTTCCGGGCTGATAAAGTCATGCACTTGTAAAAGCATGCTTCAAGTCAGTCGGTTGAGAGACAATGTGAAACTGACAGTCTCGAAAGCTGAACGATGGTTGGTCATAACTTTACTACGGCCACCCAATGAAACTTGTCGGTTGCGGGCTCGCTCTCGATTCACCGGTGCAGGCGTCCCTTACGGCATTGCTGCCGCTCGTAATCGCTGAGGCGTTCACTTACCAGAGCAGGAAAAGTACACTTAAGATCCTAAGCAAACCTTGACAGGCTTTTAAGCCTACTTGCCTCTCGGCTTCGTTGGCGGAACGTCCCAGCGGACGCTGGACGATGTATGGGATTCGATTCGCGTATGACCATTCATATCCTTCGTCCGTCGAAACCCAAACTCAATTCCCTTTGAGGCGTGAAAAATGACAAGAAGTACTCCTTCAACGCTGCTGGCACGCCGGAGACTATAGGAAAGCCAATCTGGGCGTTGTGTCTAGAAGGCCTCTATCAAGATCGTTGACGGTATCCTCAACTGCGCGATACAGTTTACCTTTACTGCTGGCATGGATCAGACTCAATCCTCTGGATCAACGGACCCTAATTCCACGGAGAGGATCTGGGAAGAGGGCTCGTCGCCTTTCCGAGTCGCGTTCGCCTCGCCGGGGATCAAGCCAACCAGTCGGTTTCGGCCTGAGCGGATGACGAACAGTCGCGCAACCCTCGCCGTACTGATGACCCTTCGACTTAAAGGGATTTAGGGCGCTATCGCGTTCGAAACGCTGCAGCTCTCGTCCGGTGTGGGGGGCGTTTGCTCAAAAAAAGCGACGTTATCCCTGACCCGCCAAATCCGAGAATAAAAGGGCTACTCACTTGAAAATTGTGAAGATACGCGTAAGGTCAATACTCGGCAGTGACCTGATCGCGACGCGCATTTCCTCATATTTGGGCACGGCAAATCATGGCCAATAGACCAAGACCCGGCGTCTATAAGTTCAGTCACATTCGTCCAATCCCCTTGGGGAGCGCGGGTAATTTCGAGTTCACGTTCGGGC
>PNAR01000221.1 GCA_003169715.1 Acidobacteriaceae bacterium
CCAATTGGCTGACCGACGGCGCAACCCGAAGATGGATATTCCCGTTCGGCATAATTACGGGCGTAAATTTAAGCTGCACGCCGAACTCCCGGAACGAGATCGTAACCGCCGTGAAGCCTGCCCCGGGCTGAACGACCGGGTAAGGAAATTCCCCGCCCGCTAGAAAGCTCGCTTCTTTTCCATTGACCGCGATGAGATTGGGCTCGGCCAAAATTTGCAACAGGTTCTTTTGTTGAAGCGCTTGTATCACTGCCCCAAGGTTAAGGTCGCTCCGAAAAAGAAACATGTTGAGTGCGTTGTTCACGGAAATGGTTGGCGGGGTTACAGTTGTGGCTGTCGTGGTTGTGCCGCCGGCTGTTGTGGTGCTGGCGGAATTTGTCGAAATTCCGAAACTGCCGAACTGCCCGGTTGTGAGGGTTCCAGTGGTATTACCAAGCCCCGGAGCAAAGAAATTCGCGCCCAGTTGGACCACGGCGTTGCGGTCAACCTCGGCGAATTTTACTTCCAATAGCACTTCCTGTGCGCCGACTGGACCGAAAGTTAAAACGTTGACGACATTCTTTGAGTAAGCCTCGGCGATCTGACCGGCACGCTTGGCAACGTCTTCGGTGGAGACGTGTCCGGAAAGAACAATCGCGGAGAGCGAGGGCGTCACCGTAATTTGCTCATCCGGAAAGACTGCCTTTTCCTCCTCGGCCGCCGCACTGACGTCTACATCTACTCGAAGATCGAAGCTGCGCGAACGCTCCAGTTCATCCCAAATCAACAGGGACACTTCACCGGCAGCACGGCCATGCACGAGAATCTGCGTCGGCGAGATAACTTGTGGATCAGCAATGCTCGAATCCGTTACTGAGATTCTCTTGAGCCGTTCTGTCGTGTTGATCAACAAAGACTTGCCAACCAAAACCCTCAACGGCGCCGAGCCTTTAACTTCAGTCTCCGACGTCGGCGACACAACGGTTGTGGTCTGAGCCGGGGCTTGGTCCGAAGGCGCGGCTCCGGGCACCGCTTGAGGCGCAGGGTGATCTTGTGCCGTCGCCGGTAAAGAAAGCGATAACGCCATAGCCGCGGCTATGAGTAGCATGCCGCGCTTCATATTTCTTTTCTCCCAAGTGCGGGAGCGCTTTGCCATCGTCTATGACCTCGATCTTTGTAGAGCGCTTTAGAAAGTCTGTGTCTCTTTTTTGTCCCCGCGAATGACTTCAATGGAATAAACGCTGGGTGCCGCCGGAGCCTGCCGTACGATCACGTGTCTCGGCACTCCGCCTTTCGCTCTCACCGGCGCGGCCTGCGTGGGAGCTGAAACGTTCCTGTACAGCGTCCCGGAGTTCACCGCCGGCACAGTGTCCTGCCCGGTATCCAGCGGGTTCCGGAGCGCGAGTTGAATGTGGCCTTCTGTGCTCGCGAGGGTGAGCTTCTCCGCGTCATCCGGCGAAACCAGCAATGTGATGACTGGCGCCGTTTGCGGTTCCCCCGCAGAATTGCGTTCTAACTTTTGTCCGACCGCGATCACGGCAACATTTTCTAAAACTGTTGTCGTCTGTTGATCCCCTGCTCCCGATGGATTTCCCGTCAGCAATACGTCAACGTGGGTCCCCGGAATCACAAAGCCGGCAACCGCCACAATGTCATTGACCCGGACAGAAACGGCCCGCATGCCGCGCGGGATCAGTGTCGGCATGCCAAAGCCCGCGTTCTCGCCGGCGAGCTTGTAGGGCAGGATGAACTCTCCCTTCGAGATGGGCAATACGGCGCCGCGTCCTAGAATCTTGGATTTCACGTGGAAACTATTTGGAGGCAAATCGGCAGATGGGAATCGCACAACTTTCAAGTCTTTGTCTTCAATACGCGAACCAACTGGAATGTCACCAGATGCGATGACCACATCTTGTCCTGGCGCCTGATTGGCGCCCGTTCCCGCCTGCAAGCTTCGGTACGCCACGAAGCTGGCAAACGCGCCCAGCATTAAAGCGACGAATCCGATTAACAAAAGCCGATTGCGATTCATCAAAACTCCTCAGCAAAAACAAATCGCACGCCAAAGTTATGGCGCAAAAACCTGACCTTCGCGACAAAAGCGGCAAGGCCCAGAATGAAATGGGATCGAAAAACCTTCCCGGCTTGCAAAGGGAACAGTGGCGCGATTTCCCTATTGGATCGAGCTGGCAACCGATGAGAACACGGTGTTCGCGTTAGTCCCGATCAGTCTGATCGTGCCCACCACAATCACCAGTATCACCGCCAGCATTACGGCATATTCGGCAATATCCTGTCCGTCATCTTCCGCCCAAAGTCCTATCAAGACGTCCTTCATTTCCGCCTCCGGTTAAAAACCCTACACAACGGCACTATTCGCACCATCGTACGTCCGCTGTTCAGCACGCACTTGTCTCGGGGAAGACAAAAAATCTTTAGTTCCTAATCAATAACTTACGGGAAATGTGGCGTACATCTTAGACTGTTGTCCCATAATACCCGACATAGCTGCCACGGGCGATACTTTCTTGCGGCGATTCGGGGTGAAACCCAGTCTTTCGTCACATTTGGGCGTCCTAAGAAAGAGTCGCTATGTTACTGATTAACTTGATGATTGGTCTCACAAAAAATAACCGCCTGCCGATCCTCATAAACTTGTTTCCAGTCTGGCGACAATCGCAGAGCGGAGGCTATCGGAGCATCGGAGGGCACGAGAACAGTCCGAATTGCCAGCCCGTCCAAAGAGGCGCGCCATGACGAATTCGAGATTTGATAAATGCTGGCGAATTGGTCCAAAAGCCCATCGCCGTAAAGATCAGCCCGGCCGTCAATGTAAACTGGATATTCCGGATAGAGCCGCCAGATTAAATACCCGCCCCAGTTGTAACTGTTGAAGAGCGGCCCCGGAAGCCTGTTTTCCTGCAAAAATGACACCGCTGAAAATGGGAAAGAACGTTTCTCGACATCGCTTTGAGCGTTGAGAACATGGCCAACCCTGAAAGCGCCAAATACTAAAAATGCCGCCACCACAATCCCATTAACAAGCTGGCGCCCCGAGTTCTGAGGAGGCGCTTTTATGCCAGAGTCGAAGAGGTTCCGCTTCTCCCTCGACCATGCGTAAACCATTTTGCCGAGTATCGGCGCCGCCACCAGGGCGAACAGCGGAACATGCCGGGCCGAATGTAGCGCCGCCCATGTCGTCACTGAGAGTAACAACACGTCCCGAGGCCGAAGCCGTAGCGGCGAAAGTGCCGCGGCAACCAATATCGCCAGCAACAAAAGAAGCGCCGGCAAGTACATGCTTTGATGGAAATTTGGCGAACTCCATTCGCTGATGTAACCCTCAATAGACTTGGAATACACGGTTTTTAGCGGATACCAGTACATCCGCATCCCGTATGGGTTCAACGGAACCACCGCGAGGCACCCCACAATCGCAATGCTTAACTTTCGAAGTCTTCCCTGAAATTGTGACCATTCCCCAAAACCGAGCGCTATATCCAACACGTCCCCGGCGAGAAACAAAGCCATGAAAGCAATTCCGACCGCAAATCCTGCGTGAAGGTTCACCCAAATCAGCATCAGCGGCACCGTGTACCAAAGAACCCTGGGGCGCGCATACGAACGTTCCAGCAAAAAAAGAAACAGGCTCGCAAGAAAAAGAGAAAAAGTTTGCGGACGCACTCCCCAGGCTGGTGCCGATGCTGTCGCCGCCCAAACCGCAAATGCACCCGCGAGGTACGGTCCGCCCTCGCAACGCAAAAAGACGAGCATAAAAGCGGCGGATGTAATGGCCGCAAAAGTCACAATCAGGCCGCCCCATCCCGCTAGCCGATAAATGCTGAATATGAGGACGTCCGACAGCCATTCATGATTCACCCACGGCTGGCCGAGCTTTGTGAACGAGTATGGATCAGTATGAAAGACCGCATGATTCTGAAGGATGAGCTGCCCCGTGCGCAGATGCCACCAAACATCCGGATCCGTCACGTTGCGCGCAGCCATCGTAAACAGGCCAATGGCGACGACGGCCACAAAAGCGCGGCGTGTTGTGAGAAGGGAAGTCATTTGCGCGAGTGCGAAGTAATCAATGCCTTGATCAGGATTTCTGTGCTATTGCAACTCGGATGTCGCTACATCGCGCCGTCATCACTGCAATCGGCGATAGCTTATAATGCCCGTCTTCCTGTGCTCTATGTTGAAAAAACAAACTCAGCGGAAGCTCGCGCTCTATTTCAGCGCCATGATTTTCCTAAATGGCTTCCTGGTTTGGCGATCTGAACATGGGATTACTATCGGCCTTTCGGACTTCTCAATCTTCTATACCGCCGGTAAAATATTGCGTGATGGTCGAGGTCATCAACTCTACGACCTCAACCTGCAAGAAACGGTTCAGCGCGCTGCCGTCCCCGGGGCTGTTGGCGAGAGGAGAGGCGCGATTCTTCCGTACAATCATCCCGCTTTCGAGGGCTACGCATTCTTGCCGCTGGCCTTTTTCCCCTATCGCACAGCGTATCTAATTTGGTTCTCGATCAATATTGGATTTCTGGCCGCTGTGATTGCGATGTTACGCCAACACTTGCCCTGTATCGGCCAAGTCCCGCTGTATTTGTGGGTCATGGGGTGTCTCGCCTTCACGCCTTTGATAATTACGTTGGTTCAGGGACAGGACTCAATAGCGCTGCTGTTTTTTTATTGTATGGCGTTTATCTCGCTTCGCCAGAAAGCCGAATTTTCGGCTGGAGCCTGGATTGCTGCTGGATTAGTCAGGTTCCAGTTGTCGCTGCCTTTTATAGTTCCCTTTTTGCTCATCAAGCGCTGGCGAATGCTTGCAGGATTTTGTATCTCCGGAATGATACTGGTATGGATCGCGCTGAGAGTAGTTGGCTGGGCAGGCGTAGCGAACTATCCTGCCTACGTCTGGAACCTCGAACATCGCCCGAAATTTCATTGGATAGCTTCCTCTGCTGGTATGCCGAACCTGCACGGACTGATTTCCGCCTTGCTTCCTCAAACCAGACCGGGGATCATGGCGTCTCTTCTTTTGATCACGTCTTTAATTCTTCTGTTCGCTTCAAGTTTTGGAGTGCGAACCATTTTTAAGGGCGCCCAAAAGGATGTGTATCTGCCATTTGCCGCGAACTTGATAACTTCAGTATTGATCAGCTATCACACTTGGTTACATGACTTGACTATTTTATTCCTGGCGGTCTTACTGGTCCTGGAAAACTTTGCTTCCGGTCCGCTGCTTCCCCCATCACGGATTCGGACGCTCGGTTTATTGTGCATTTTTCTTCTATGGAGTCCCCTGGACATTATTCTTTTGCATCTTCAATCCTTAGAGATCCTCGCAATAGTTCTTATCGTGTTGCTTGGAACTATTCTGATCGAGAATCGCCACCAACCCCCTGAGC
>PNAR01000081.1 GCA_003169715.1 Acidobacteriaceae bacterium
TTTAGTTATAACAGACAGTATTTCGCTGTAGCGTTTCCGCAATTTCCGAACGGTGCCGGTTTGATTTCACAACTGGGCTTGAATTTGCCGGGCCCCTTCCAAAGTGGTTCTGCCATCCCGGGGTTCATTTTTCAGCAATCTCCGATAGCCAGTACAGCCAATAACCGCCAGGAAAACCGCCACGAACACAGATTTCAATTCGATGACAACTTGACATGGATACACGGCCGCCACGCCTTGAAATTTGGAACTGACATTCGGCGAAATAGTTACTCGGACTTCGTGCAGTTCACAGGAGCGGATAACTTTGGAAATTTTAGCTTTGATGGCGCTTTCACCGGGTTTGATTTTGCGGATTTTCTCCTAGGACTCCCGTCACAAAGTCAGGTAACCAATGCTGGCCCTGACTTCGAGGCTAATCAAGTAGCTTACGCCTTTTACGCACAGGACGAATTCAAGATAACCCCCAGGTTGACGATTAATTATGGATTGCGCTATGAAGTCCATCCTCCGTTCTTCGATCCCGGGCTTAATATGGCCAACTTCGACCTAGCAAATGGTAGCGTAGTGGTCCCAAACGCAGCGGCGCTTCAAATTACGACTCCAATATTTCTGGCCTCGATCAACGCGTGCCCGGGCAACACGGGCGCGACTACACCATGTACCCACGTTATTACTGCGGCCCAGGCTGGCTTACCGGAGGCACTGAGAAAAACCGACTATACAAAGATTCTTCCGCGGCTAAGCTTTGCCTATCGGTTGACGGATCGCTGGGTAATTCGTGGCGGCGGTGCAATGTACGACATGACGTTGCTAGGAAATGTTTTCTATAACGGAGTTGGTATCAATACCGCTGATATTCAATCCTATTCGAACTCGTTCGCAGGGGGAGTTCCGGCCTTTCAATTTCCAAACGTGGCCCTTCCGGGCATCGGCGCCATCCCCCAGGTAGGTACGAGCAGTTTCTTTACGGGGACTCAGTTTAATCTTCACGATCCGTACGCCGAGCAATGGAATCTAACGATAGAAAGAGAACTGTCCAAGAGCACAGGATTACGGCTTACGTATACCGGTATGCGAACCATCGGACTATTGGTCAACGCAGATGAAAATACGGTTCCCGTATGCGCGTGTCCGTACAACCCGGCACTCAAACCGTACCCCAATTGGTTACAGGTCTACGATGGCATAAATGGCGGAAAGTCTTTCTATAACGCCGGCGGCGTAGTCCTTACCCACCGGTTTGATCACGGTCTAGTTGCGCAGTCAAGTTATTACTTCTCAAAAAATCTATCGAATGCGGATGGCTCGGCCGGCTCTACGAACGGTAATTCAGTTCTGGAAAATGGACCATTTATTATGAATCGTTTTAATCTGCAAGGTGATTATGGCAATGTAGCGTTCACCCGGCGGCATCGTTGGCTCAATACCTATGTGTACAAACTCCCGTACGGGCATAAGGAAAAATTTGGCGCCCACCTCAATTCGTTCCTTAACGCCATCGCCGGAGACTGGCAAACGGCAGGGACATTTCTTTTGGAAAGCGGTCCGTTCCTCACGCCCAACTATAACGGAGGCACGGATCCATCCGGAACTGGAGCCAACTTCAAAGGTATAGCAGGGCAACGGCCGGATCGCGTGTGTAATGGCTCCGTCCCGAATCCGACTGCCAGTGGGTATTTTGACGTGGCTTGTTTTCCGGTCCCCCCATCAGCAATTGGTCGCTTCGGGAACTCAGGGGTAGGAATATTGATGGGACCAGGGACCGTAGTGTGGAATGCTGCGGTATTTAAGGTATTTCCTGTTAAAGAAAGATTGCGATTCCGCCTCGAAGTTAGTTTTACGAATATTCTTAATCACGCGAATTTGGGCGTCCCCGACATGAACGTACAAGCCGGCACTGATTTTGGTGTCGTGCACAGCGGACAAACTCAGGAAGGCAGTGGCACTAGAACCGGTCAACTTGGTTTGCGGATGGATTTTTGATTTAATTAAAAACCTATTCCTCAGGTACTTTTTAATTGGCACGGAGTGCGCAACCTTCGTTCGATATTGCATGCGAGGCCACAGATGCGACCGAAACTTTTCTGTTTGATTGGTATCGTGGCACTGTGGCCGCTCATGTCAAGAGCCCAAGAGCAGGGTGCCGGCAAGCACGACGTTTATGTAGTGCCGTTCTCACATCTGGACCTCTATTGGGCATGCACACAAGAAGAATGCCTCAGCCGAGGCAACTACATCATCAGCAGGGCCGTTCAGTTAGCTAAACAGTATCCAGATTTCCGATTTGTTATTGAGGCAGAGGTCTTCGTCGCCGACTTTGCAGATAGCCACAGAGGTACTCCTGAATTAGAGGATTTCCGACGACTGGTGAAAGACGGCCGCATCGAAATTGCACCTCTTTGGGCAGGCATTTACCAGAATTTACCTCGAGGGGAGGCTTTGATTCGAAATGTCATCTACGGAAAGCGTTATGCCCGGGACAACTATGGAGTTGATCCTAAGGTTGCACTTCTCACGGACATCCCGGGCTTCACGCGCCAATATCCACAAATCTTAAGCAAATCAGAGACTCCGTTCATGGTTATGACGCGGATGGGGCCCCGTGATTCATCATTATTCCACTGGAAAGCCCCCGATGGATCGAGCGTATTGGTTTGGAACACCATAAACGGCTATGGATGGGGTGCAGGGGATGGATTACATCTAAATTTGGATAAAGACCGGCTAGCGGCGATCACCCGTAATATCGCCGCGGTGCAGGCCACAACCACCGGACCAATATATCTAGGCTTCGGCACCGATCTTTGGGCGCCTACCGAAGACTTGAATAAGAATCTCAAGGTACTTAATCAGCGACTTGGAAGTGACCATTTTCAACTCGCGACACCTAACGAATTTTTTCGCGCGGCCTCATTAACTCCGAAGATCGCTGATGTCTCCGGCGAGATCCCCTCGTCCTGGGCAAACCTCACCACTTCCTTGGTCCCGTTGTGGGGACCGGCGATGGCGGGGACGGACACACTCATCAATGCAGAAAAATTCGCAGCAATCGATTTCGCCCTCGGTTACGCGCCTTATCCCGGTCAGCGATTTGAAGTGTTATGGAAAGATGCGCTTAAGTCTTTGGATCACAATAACGATGGACAGGGCGGCGAGATTGGAGACGAGCGCAAGCTCGGTTACGCGCAGGAAGTTTCCTTGGAAGCCGGTCAAATACTACGCGACTCCTTGCGCAACATTGCAGAACGAGTTGAAAGCCCTTTTAAACGCAGTGTACCGATCGTCGTTTTTAATCCATTGAGTTGGACACGGGATGACCTAGTTCGGTCGCATGTGACTCTGTTCGGTGCAGTAGAAACCGAAAGCATTGACGATTATAAAAAAGGAATGCGGCTCGTAGATGAACAAGGCACGTCCGTTCCTTATCAGGTGGACCAATATAGTGACGGTAGTTCCAGATCAGTCGAACTCGTTTTTATAGCACGTGATGTTCCGTCGCTTGGCTACAAGTCGTATTACCTGGTCCCCGCCGATAAAGCGGATTCCTTCCCAAAGGCGGCCACTGTTCGGATGCAAACCGACGAAGAAGCGAAGCAGTCGAACAGTGCGATGGGATTGGACATCTTGGACAGTCAGTACTATCGAATCAGTATTGGTCGCACCACCGGCCGACTCGAAATCTTTGATAAGCAGTTGAACCAAGTCATTACGAAAGATGCAGAGATCTTTGCCTCGGAAGAGAACGGCGGGGATGATCAGAACATCATTTTATCAAGCGGGCGCACTCTTATTAATCAAATTGACCGCGTAGAACTCGAAGAGAATAACCCCGTTAGGACTGTTTTGTGTGTCAAGGGGGAAGTTGGCGGAACCCCCGTCATTCAGCGGATCACGGTATATAAGGACCTCAAGAGAATCGATCTTGAGAATACGATGGACTGGAAACCCGGCAGATCGATGAATATCGAACAAGTCTTCCCAATTCAGCAAACGAATGTTGAAATCCGGAACGGGGTTCCATTTGGAACCGTATCTGGGGCTGAGATAATGCCGAACGCGGGGCCACATTGGGAAGACGAAGTGGCCCCCGATATTTGGAAAAAATGGCGACAGATTCAAGATTGGGTTTTCGCCGGTACGACAGAATGGGGATTTACTTTAAGTGCTGACCACCAATTGATCGAAGTTGACCCAACTTATGTGCGATCAGATATGTTACGGGGCACCCGCTTCACTCCGATGACAACCGTCTTATCGGATGGCAAGCAGGCTCTCGACGCAAGACCAGCGGCAGGCACCTACACCTTCCGCTACTCACTTACGTCGGGTAAGGGCGATTGGGCCGTGACTAAATCATGGCGGGCAGGTATGGCATTCAGTGCGCCACTTATCGCCGTCACCTCCGCAAACCCGAATTCGCAGAAGCCTCTTCCGGCACAGCAGTCTTTTCTGTCTCTAAATGCCGACAATCTGGTCGTGAGCGCGCTAAAAAAGGCGGACGGTGATGACTCTATTGTTCTACGGGCCTTCGAAATTCGCGGCGAGCATAGTGCAGCCTCGGTTCGCTTTCTGGGGAAAGAACGTTCCTTTCAACCAGCCAACCTATTGGAAGAGAATGTATCCGACAAAGAACAGAAAACGTTCAGCGTGGCACCATTTGAGATTGCCACCATAAAGATCAAAACTGAGAAACAATGATTTTTTCACAGAGAGATAGTCCTCACTACATTCAATGCCTTCCATGGGCGTCGGAAATCAGCTGCTCCGGAGAGATCCTGTGAAGCCCTACGTTACGTTCGGTTTGGGTTATCCGGCGATGAAGTGGGTTATCGCGGTTGTGCTCGCGATCCCGACTATCCTGATAGTTATTGATCAACAAACTCTTTCTATATTGGCCCCATTTCTTCGCGACAGATTTGGCATCACTCCGCAAGTGTATTCGATCATCGTCAGCGGATTCCTCATTTCCTTCGCGGTCATGTACACCGTGGGCGG
>PNAR01000410.1 GCA_003169715.1 Acidobacteriaceae bacterium
ACCGCCGCGTCCACAATTCGTTCGATTAAGGATATTTCTGCCATTGTCGCCTTACCGGGATCCGCAAAACTCCGATTGTCGTTCCTAAAAGCGTTCCGCAAGCCTTAGACCCTGATTATATGGCCACTTACTCTCCTCTCCGGAAGTCACGTTAGGACGTGATCTACCGGGTTATCAGCGGCCTAATTGCAATCTAGCGTAAACCTTATGCGATTGGATACGTCAAAACAGTTCGCGCAACACTAAAGTACCGAGTAAAATAGGCCTTCCGTTCGCCACTCACGAAAGCCGTAAAATTGTTGCATCGGACGAATGATGAATACCATCCAACCAAAAGTAGTCGAACCGGTCAGTGATGAACTCACGCTTGTCCAGGCGGCCAAGAACGGCGACGTCTCGGCGTTCGAAGAGTTAGTCAAACGTTACGACCGGAACGTCTTCAGGATTGCGCAACACATCACGCAGAATCGCGAGGACGCCGAAGATGTGGTGCAGGACGCGTTCCTTAAAGCGTATAGCAACCTGAAGCAGTTCCAGGGGCAGTCGAAGTTTTATACCTGGCTCGTTCGCATTGCGGTTAACGAAGCGCTGATGAAGTTGAGGCGGCGCCGTCCGGAACGCACGGTTTCGTTGGACGAGGAAGTGAAGACCGAGGAAGATTCGGTCCCGCGAGAAGTTGCAGATTGGAGCCCGAATCCTGAGCAGCAATACAACCAGGCTGAATTGCGGGAGATTTTGACAAAGACTATTCAGGGTCTACCGCAAACGTTTAGAACAGTGTTCGTACTGCGCGATGTGGAAGGGCTTTCAACCGAAGAGACAGCGGAAGCACTAGATCTCAGTATTCCGGCTGTGAAGTCGCGGCTGTTGCGGGCCCGATTACAGCTTCGCGAGCGCTTGAGCAGATTCTTTCAACGCCGGGAACCTGGGGAACCAAAATTGGAGATCGAAGATGGCGACGGCATACCGAAAATCGAGCGCGGAGATGGCAACCAGTGAAATGCTCTGAATTTCTGCAAGAGCTAACGAATTATCTCGACGGCGTCATTGATGACCGCACCAAGTCCGAGCTTGAAGATCATCTTTCGTGGTGCCACAACTGCTATGTCGTCTGCGATACTACCAAGAAGACCATTGAGATTTACCGCGATTCTCAACTCTACGAACTCCCTGATGACCTTAGGAATCGCCTCCGGTCCGCGATCGTAACCAAATGTCAGGCCCGCAAAAAAGCGGATTCTGGAAACGCCTGAACAGTTGCCCGTCTGGTTCCTATTTGTGTTTCCAATTGTGGCTTTCAAAGTTTGGAAAGCGCCCCTCTGATCGGAACCTTTTTCTTCAGAACTGAATCTAAGTAAATGACCTGAGTTTTGATCCTCGATCTCCTGGGTTTCGAGGATCAAGAATCATCAGCTGCTGTCTGGGGAGGTAGCAGAAATGATCGCAAAATTATTCGACGCCTTATTCGGTTGCTCTCATAGCCATTACAGTTTTCCTCGTAGCGCCAGTCGCCGCGCTGGCAGTCGGCGCACCGGTGCTGCTTCATTAACGGGAACTTATGTTGCTTGTCTGGATTGCGGGAAAGAATTGCCCTACGATTGGGAGGCTATGAAGGTGGTTAGTTCGCCTTCCGAGAGCCGCAAGTATTTGCACGCCCTCGCCGCCAAAGAGGCGTCGTAAATAATGTTCTGATTCGATGGAGCGACGGGCGTCCCCGCCCGTCTTCCTGAGTAAATTATCCTAATTCGTATCGTCCCGCCGTTTCAATGTTGGACGTCCATCATCGCCAGTCTTGTCGTCGGTTCCATTCTTATCGGTGGTCGAGGCTCGCCTCAGGCTGGGCTTCTTGCCATCTTTCTGATCGGTGACCTTGTGGCGATTTTCAATGGCAGCTAGCCGCGCCTTTACATCGTCGAACTCCGAGGTCGTGACCTTATACTCAGCGCGTGCCGGCAGAATATGAGCAATTTCTTCCTGCGATTTCTCAATACGGTCGGGCGTCTGCGGATGGGTCGCGAAGGCCTTCGACAACGTCCCCGGCTTCTTCTTTTCCTCGGCTTGCACTTTTTCGAAGAAACTAATAAAAGCCTGCGGGTCGTATCCCGCCTTGTACATGTACTCGAGCCCTAGATAATCGGCTTCGGCTTCAAATCCGCGCGAAAATTTCATGAACGTCAACGGCACAGCCAGGCCAGCAGCTTCATAACCCGCATATCCAATCGGTCCGCCAATAAAAATCAGCGGAATGGATGCCAGGTTCATTAAATTGCCACGCGTATTTTCCCGGGCCGCATGGCAAGCAGCAACGTGCGCAATCTCATGCGCCATAACTCCCGCCAACTCGGCCTCTTCGTCCGCAGCCAGAATTAATCCCGAGTTCACGTAGAAAAACCCACCGGGAAGAGCAAACGCATTGATTTCGTCCGAATCAATTACCTTAATCGTGAACGGCACCTGCGAGTCGGAGTTACGCACCAGATTCTGTCCAAGCCGGTTCACATACTCCGTAATCATCGGGTCGTTAATTAACTTGGATTGCGACTCAACCTGCTGGGAGAAAGCCTTCCCCATGGCGATCTGCTTCTCCAGGCTATACCAGTTGCCCAAGCCCTTATCGCAGCCGATTTTGCGATTCCCAATCGCGTCCAAATCGTTTATGCCTCCCTCATGTTCCGATTTCTTAGAAGGCTCCGAAGGCACGTCGGCGGGCTCTGCCGTGCTCGCCGGTGCGGTTGTCGGTGCCGGAGCGCTCGCAGTCGCTGCGGGAGGCGTTTGAGTTCCCTGAGTTTGCGCGGAAATCGTTCCCACACCACAACCAGCTGCCAATATTGCCGCCGCAAGAATTGTGAAATTTATTTTCATCATGACTACTCCGTTTCGCTGAAACACGGCCTTCTGACTAGATTATACGCTCCGCTGCCGAAGCGCGGCCTCTGGGTCGGATCCTTACTAGTTGGACGCAGGACCGGAAAGGAAGGTTATCCTTGCGAGGAAAATAGCGACTTCGCGGTAGCTCGAATCACGCCTTGCCCCGCGGCTCAGTCGTAATATTCGAGACCCAAATGCGTAATTAAATCTTCCCCTTTTAGATGACGCAGCGTGTTCTTCAGCTTCATGGATTGGATAAACAAATCGTGCTCCGGATACAGGCCCGGAGCAGTCATGGGAGACTTGAAGTAAAAGCTAAGCCACTCCTGGATTCCTAAATCCCGCAATTCCGAACTGCGCTGCGCGAGGTCCATGAACAGAAGGAGATCAAGGACGATGGGAGCCGCGAGGATTGAATCGCGGCAAAGGAAATCGATTTTAATCTGCATGGGATATCCCAGCCAGCCAAAGATATCAATATTGTCCCAGCCCTCTTTGTTATCACCGCGTGGCGGATAATAGTTAATGCGAACCTTGTGAGTAAAATGCCCATAAAGCTCGGGATAAAGTTCCGGCTGCAAAATGTGTTCCAACACCGACAGCTTCGATTCTTCCTTGGTCTTGAACGATTGCGGATCTTCCAACACCTCACCGTCGCGATTTCCCAAAATGTTGGTCGAGAACCATCCGTTCAGCCCAAGCATCCGAGCCTTAAAGCCCGGCGCTAGGATGGTCTTGATTAGCGTCTGTCCGGTCTTGAAATCCTTGCCGCAAATCGGCGCATTATTTCGCCGCGATAACTCGTGCATCGCGGGAAAATCAACGGTGAGGTTCGGCGCCCCGTTCGCGAACGGCACGCCCTCCATCAAAGCCGCGTAGGCATAGATCATGGACGGAGCAATAGATTCGTCGCTTCGAGTGAGAGCTTTCTCGAAGGCCTTCACCGATTGATGCGCTTCGGTCTGCGTCAGGAAAATTTCCGTCGAGCCGCACCAGATCATCGCCAGCCGCGCCGCGCCGGAGGTCTTCTTGAAGTCGCGAATATCGGCACGAACCTGTTCGGCGAGGTTCATCTTGTTCTTACCCTTTTTCACGTTGGTTCCATCCAGCTTCTTTACATAATTGTGGTCGAAGACGGCCTTCCGCGGCTTGATTGAACTCAAAAGAGGTTTTACTTTGTTCAGCAACTCGCGGTCCAACACCCCAGCCTTGGACGCCGCCGTGAACATGTCATCCTCGAAGATGTCCCATCCCGTAAAGACAAGATCTTTCAGGCTTGCAAGAGGCAAAAATTCTTTTATCTTTGGCGACCTGGCGTCGGTGCGCTTGCCCAGCCGTATGGTTCCCATCTGAGTGAGGGATCCAATGGGCTTGGCAAACCCTTTGCGCACCGCTTCTACTCCGGCCACAAACGTGGTCGCCACAGCGCCCATACCAGGAATCATGATTCCCAGCTTGCCTTTGGCTGGCTGAATTTCAGTTCTGGTTGGTTGGGAGGATTTTGTCTGTGTATTCTTTTCGGTGTTCTGCCGCGTCGGCATTTTTGGTTGTTCCTTGTGTGCTCTCTCTAAGATGAGGGCGGGGAGATATAAAGCAAACGGCTATGTTCTCGTATCGCGAACGGATTTGCAAACTAATGAGCCGAAGCGGGGATAATTGAACCTAAAGGGACAGTCCAGTACAGCAGATTGCATCATGTCGTGCTGCAAAGCTCGCGCCCTGGTTATCGCTCTGTTTGTTTCTGCGGCTTTGCGTCCACGTGACCGCCGGACGAATCGGGTTCCACGATATCTTCCGAGTGGCCGACCATCCGGGGATGCACCCCCGGTTTGCGGACACTTGCACGTTTCTCGGCACCCATCGTGCCTGTTAGTTTTTGCTGGTGAATGTCTGGAATAGGAACATCGCTGCTGCAACCGTCACCACGATTGTCACGAGCCAGCCGGATCCAAGCAAGAATGGGTTAAGCGGTTTCCGCTTCATTGCGCGGCTACCAGCAATCAACATCACCATCGTTAACGTAATAGGTGTTGCAATACCTCCGGCGATCGAACTGACAAACAGCAATTTGATTGGTGAGATCCCGGCCAGAGCGATGCCGGTGCCGACAATAAGCACAGCCACCAACGTCACATAAAATCTCTTAGCTCTCCAGAAGCTCCTATTGATGCCGCCGCCCCACCCGAACATTTCGCTCACGACGTAAGCGCTAGTTGCGCTGA
>PNAR01000234.1 GCA_003169715.1 Acidobacteriaceae bacterium
AAAGACGGCTTGAATGGGCCACCGTCGAGGGCACCCGCGCCACACAGGCCGGAGCAAATTTGCTTTGACTGGGCTGGTGGAATCTTTCGCAATCCGTTGTGAAGAAGAAGAACGAGACGTAGCAAGCTACGTCTCTACGGAGTCACTCCGGGTTCTCACACAGGCACTTCCGGGCTGGATTATCGCAGACCTTGGCCAAGAGGTATAATTCGGCGCGCGATAGTAGTGTGAGTCGAACTCAAATTCACTTTTGTTGAGGAGTAGAGATGCGATTAGTGGCGGCAATTTTCTTAATATCTTTTGGGATGATCGTGGGATCGGTTGCGCAACAAAACAATTCCCAGCCAGCGAATGCGCCAGATTCAACCTCGCAGCAGCCTCAGACGGCGAAAAGCAAGAAGAAGAGCACGAAGGCCGAGCAGGCGGCAATGCCGAAGGCCGAGGAAAAGAATCCGCAGCAATCCGCCGAGTCGAGTGCCGCGCCGAAAACTGAGCACGAGAAATCGGAATCCTCAAAAGAATCCGGTGATAAGGCTGAGGATAAAGAAGAGCATTTCGACCTTACTGAAATTGCCCCGGTGGTGACTCATCACCAAATCAGTGTGGACGGCAAGCTGCTGAAGTACACGGCGACGACCGGGCGGCTGCCTGTCAAGCGCGGCGATGGGAAAATCGAAGCGGAAATGTTTTTTGTCGCCTACAGTCTGGACGGGCAAAGCGCGGGCAATCGTCCTCTGACATTCGCGTTTAACGGCGGGCCGGGATCGGCTTCGATATGGCTCCATATGGGAGCGCTTGGTCCCAAAAGGGTTGTGATGAATCCGGATGGTTTCTTGCCGGCGGCTCCGTACCATCTCATGGACAATCCGTACACTTTGCTCGACAAGAGCGATCTGGTGATGGTGGACGCGATTGGCACGGGGTTCAGCCGTGCGGCGAGCATTAAAGATTCCAAGAAATTTTGGAGCGTCAAGGGCGATATAGAGGCTTTCAGCGAATTCATACGGCTGTATCTTTCGCGCTACGAACGTTGGGGATCGCCATTATTTCTCTTTGGGGAAAGTTACGGGACCACCCGCGCGGCGGGCATTGCCGGCTATCTGGCGGACCAGGGAATCTCGTTCAATGGCATCACGCTGCTTTCGACGGCGCTAAGTTTTCAAACGCTCGAGGACAACAAGAGCAACGATCAGCCGTACATTTTTCTGATCCCGACGTTCACCATGATTGCGGGATACCATCACAAGCTGCCGGCGGATTTGAGCGGCGATCTGACGAAAGCGCGGCAGGAATCCGAACAGTTCGCCACCGGCGAATACGCGGCCGCACTTGCAAAGGGTGATGGACTCGACTCCGGCGAACGGCAAAAAGTGATTGATGACATGGCCCGTTACACCGGCCTCAGTAAGGAAGTGATTGATCAGGCCAATCTTCGTATAGACGTGCCTAAGTTCACGCACTACTTGCTGATTGATCAAAAGTTGCGAGTGGGCCGACTCGATGGCAGATTCACTGGTCCGGATCCGGGGGGCTTGTTGGACACGCCGTTTTATGATCCCACCGAGTCTGGGATTCTGCCTCCATTCACTTCGATGTTCAATGACTACGTGCGCGGGGAATTGGGATACAAGACCGACATGCCGTACTACACATTTGCGCCGCACTCCGATGGAGACGACTGGTGGAATTGGGGCTCTGGAATCGAAGGATTCCCGGACACGGCCACGGCGCTCCGCGAGGCGATTGTGAAGAACTCGTATCTAAAGGTGCTGGTGATGGAGGGCTATTACGATCTGGCGACTCCTTATTCAGCCGCAAATTACACCATGGAGCATCTCGATCTTGGTGCGAAGTACAGACAGAATATTTCGTTTGCCACTTACGACTCGGGACACATGGCGTATTTGCCAATGGACACTTTGAAGAAGTTGAAGAATGATCAGACAAACTTCATGAAGCAGTCGGGAGCCGGGAGCGAATAAAACTTGAGATAATTTTCGCTGCGCACGAGATACGCCTTCGACTCGCTCCGCTCAGGGCAGCCGCTCGCAACCTTGGGATGACGTCTCATATTTTTGCCGCTGGCGGCATCGGCGATTCAAGGTGCAAGTATCCTCGGCTCGCGTTTGTGCCAGCCCGTGGCCTGTTCATAGTTGTAGGCGAGTTGCAGGACTTCATTTTCCGCGCCATGCGATCCGATGATTTGCAGTCCGATTGGGAGTCCTGCGCGAGTGAATCCGCAAGGAATAGAAATCGCCGGTAATCCCCAGACATTTGCGGGACGGGTGTTCCGCAGCAGCAGGATTTCCTGAGGGCGCAGGAGATCGGGATCTTTTTTCAGTTCGTCAATGGAAGGCGCGGGAATTGGGGTCGTTGGCGTGACCAGCAGATCAATCTCTGTAAAGGTTTTTTGAATGTTGCGACGCTCCTGCTCTAACTCCGCTTGGAGCTTAAGAATGTCTGCCGAAGATATGTTCTCTCCGGCACGGATGCGGCGCAGCGTTTCTGGCTGGTAGAGTTCCGGGGTGCTCGCCAGAAACTTTGCGTGGTAAGCATAGGCTTCGCCAGATTGAAGCTTGCGATCCTGAGGAATGGGCAGCTCGATTTCGTGAATTTCATTGCCCAGTGTTTGGAGTTCCAAGATAGCTTGTTCCACCGCAGCGTCTATTTCTGGATTGAGATCTTCGAAGAAAAACTTGTGGGGGATACCGATTCTGAAATGTGCGGCGCTTTCATCCAGAGATGAAGCATTGAGTCTCGCGGCTACCGGAGGCGCGTTCGCGCCGGATATTGCTTGAAGAACGATCCCCTGGAAAAAGATCGCCTGGAGAACGATCGCCGCGTCCTCCACTGTTCTGGTGATTGGACCCACGTGATCGAGTGATGGCGAGAGGGGAATAACGCCGCGTGCGCTGACTCGCCCGTAGGTAGGCTTGAGGCCGACTACTCCGCACAATGCGGCGGGTTCGCGGATTGATCCGGCGGTGTCGGTTCCGATTGCCCCGTAACAAAGACCGGCTGCCACGGCTGCCGCCGATCCTCCAGACGAACCACCGGCAATGTGGGCGGTGTCCCAGGGATTGCACATATCGCCGTAATAACTCACGAGGGAACTGCCGCCATAGGCAAATTCGTGCATGTTCTGCTTGCCAAGCAAGACAGCGCCAGCTCTTTTTAATTGCGAAACAACGTCGGCATCCCGAGTGGGGGTACGATCTTTAAACAGAGCACTGGCAGCAGTAGTGCGTGTTCCTGCGGTATCAATGAGGTCTTTAAGGGCGAGCGGAATACCGTGAAGCGGGCCACGCCAATTTCCACGCTGAATCTCCGCATCCGCTTCGCGTGCTTGGGCGCGGGCGGCGTCGGCGGTCACCGTGATGAAGGCATTCAGCTTGGGATTTACCCCTTCGATGCGCGCGAGGCACTCTTCGGTGAGTTCCAGGGAAGATAGCTTCCGCTTCCGCAAAAGGTGTCCGGCTTCTGATATGGATTTTTGCAATCGCGATCCTTGATTGAGTTCAGACATTATCGTCGAAGCCTCGACCGATTGCGCTGCGATAAGAAGTCTATAATTTCGGTTTGGCATTTATCGGAGGTTGGTAATCGTATGGCGCATCTCGTAGAGGCTCCGGTCAGCACACAAGGATTTTTGTTGGATGGAAAGTGGACCGAGGCCGGGGACGCCGTTGAGATTCGATCTCCGTATGACGGTAGCGTTGTGGGACGCGTGTTTCAAGGTAGACGCGAACACGCGGAGGCTGCCATTGCGGCAGCAGTGAAGGCTTTTGGGACTACGAGGCGGTTGCCCGCGTTTGAGCGGCAGCGCGTGTTGCGGCGAGTGGCTGAGGCGATTACTTCGCGGAAGGAAGAATTTGC
This sequence comes from Acidobacteriaceae bacterium, assembly GCA_003169715.1. GTDB lineage: Bacteria > Acidobacteriota > Terriglobia > Terriglobales > Acidobacteriaceae > PALSA-188. The sequence goes on from PNAR01000234.1 coordinate 3,877, forward strand.
ACACACCATCGCCCAGGAAGCGGGGAAGCCGATCAAGGCCGCGCGGTCCGAAGTCGAGCGCTCGATTTTTACGTTCACGGTTGCGGCGGAGGAGAGCACTCGAATCTACGGTGAATATCTTCCGCTTGATTGGCTGGAGTCCACCGCTGGACGTTGGGGTATCGTCAGGCGATTTCCGTTGGGTCCGGTTGCTGGGATCACGCCGTTTAATTTTCCGCTCAATTTGGTTGCGCACAAAATCGCACCGGCCATTGCGAGCGGTTGCACGATCATACTCAAACCGGCTCCCCAAACTCCTTTGACGGCGTTGCTCCTGGCAGAAGTCATTCAGCAAGCCGGATGGCCTGATGGAGCTTTGAACGTGCTTCCGCTTTCCAATGAAGATGCATCGCTGCTGGTTACGGATGAGCGCATCAAGATGATCAGCTTTACCGGAAGCGCAGCGGTTGGTTGGGATATAAAGCGTCGCGCAGGAAAGAAAAAGGTTGTGCTGGAATTGGGTGGGAACGCTGGCGTCATAGTCCACAGCGACGCCGATCTAAGCTACGCCGCCGACCGCTGCGCTTCGGGAGGATTCTCTTATGCGGGGCAAACGTGCATCGCAGTTCAGCGAATTTTCGTGGAACGGTCTGTCTTCGAAAAATTTAGCGAGATGCTGGTAGAACGGGTGAAAAAGCTGGTTACTGGTGACCCTCTAGATGAATCTACCGCTTTAGGTCCGATGATTCGTGAGAGCGATGCGGTCCGCGTGGGTGATTGGGTGCAGGAAGCGATCCGCGGAGGCGCGCGGATTCTGTGCGGCGGGCACCGCGAGGGTTCATTGGTCGAACCAACAGTGTTAACGGGAACTCGTAGCGAGATGAAAGTGAATTGCCAGGAAATATTTGGCCCTGTTGTAACTATTGAGTCTTACGAAAATTTCGACGACGCGCTTCGTCAAGTCAATAATTCTCCATATGGTTTGCAGGCGGGAATCTTCACGCGGGATTCCATGCTGCTGTTTAAGGCCTACGAAGAACTGGAAGTGGGCGCGGTTGTCGCTGGCGATGTGCCAACGTTCCGCATCGATCAAATGCCTTATGGCGGCATTAAGAACTCCGGATTAGGACGCGAAGGCCTGCGCTACGCCATTGAAGAGATGACCGAACCGAAGCTG
>PNAR01000331.1 GCA_003169715.1 Acidobacteriaceae bacterium
GATGCTGCATTCAATTTGCGAGATTATCTAGAGAACTCGTCAAACATGGCATTCATCGCAGTGCAGGACTGCGAAAAAGAATTGGACCGCATCGAACGCCAGGTGGACGAGAAAATCACCAGCGCGATTACGGATGTCACGGAATCCGAGGCCCGGGAACTTCTTGGATGCCTGAAATTCATTACCGATCTGGAGCGCATCGGGGATTTGACGTGGTCGGCGGTCAAACGTTTACAACTTGTGACTTCGCGGTTCCTGCCATTCGATAAGCGGGATTTGCTGGCCATGTCCACCACCTTGCAAGCCATGCTGGAACGCATTCATGAAGGTTTCGTGAAGCGTGAGATTGAACCGGCGAATTGGGTATTGCAAAACGATTCGCGGATTGACGAGGCTTGCCATGCGATGTTTCGACGGCATCTCGAGAGTACGGATCGCCGTCCGCGTGAATATAGTACGAATCTTTTGTTGGTAGCCCAGGCCTTCGAGCGAGCGGGAGATCATGCAAAGAACCTTGCCGAAGAACTACTGCATCTGGTCGAAGGACGTAGTGTTCGCCACGAATCGAAACGGCGAAGGCCGGAAGGATAGACTTGGATCATCCGTGGTCTTCCTCAGCGCTCAGAGATCGCTTCGCCGTTCTGCTCCTTTCTGTGGGAGCTTTTTTAATCCACGGCTATCATCCCGGAGTTGAAGATGCGGAAATATATCTTCCTGGCGTCGAGAAGATATTGCATCCCGAATTATTTCCTTTCAACTCCGAGTTTTTTTCTGCCCACGCGCACTTAACCCTTTTCCCAAATTTAGTTGCCGGCTCGGTGCGCATTACTCACTTGCCCCTCGACGTCATCTTGCTTGCATTTGAGTTCGGTTCGATTTTCTTATTACTTTTCGCCTGCTGGCAGTTGAGCGGCCAACTTTTTCGGAGTCCGCAAGCGCGGTGGTGCGGCGTGGCCCTGATTGCCTCGCTTCTCACTCTGCCGATTGCAGGAACTGCGTTGTACATTCTGGATCAGTACACGAATCCCCGGAACCTAGCTGCGTTTGCGGCAGTATTCGCCGTCGGATACACGGTGAAACGAAAATACGTCGCGGCGAGTCTCTGGATTATCTTTGGCGGGGCCATCCACCCGCTGATGGCAGTGTTTGCATTGTCTTTTTGCGTCTTGCTGGTTTGGATGCGAAATCCGCGCCTCGAACTCGTTGCATGGTTGCCGCTCGGAATCCTATTTAGCCGCTCATCAGTCGCTTATCATGAGGCAGCGCCGCCGTACTTTTACATTCTGAACTGGCAATGGTACGAATGGCTGGGCATCATTGCGCCAGTCGCAATTCTTTGGTGGTTCGGCAGAATCGCCCGCTCCAAAAAACTCTGGAGTCTCAATTTAGTTTGCCGGGCGCTTATCGTTTACGATCTTGTGTATTTTGCAGGGGCTCTGGTGTTCACAATCCCCGCTCGATTCGCGAGCCTCGCCCGGCTCCAGCCCTTGCGCAGCCTGCACTTGCTGTACATCGTATTGTTTCTGATCTGCGGGGGATTTTTAGGCGAGCACGTATTAAAAAATCGGCTGTGGAGATGGGCAGCATTGTTTGCGCCCCTTTCTGTTGGAATGTTTATGGCTCAGCGCGCTCTGTTTTCATCCAGTCCGCATATCGAATGGTCGCTGACCAGCCAAAAAAACGACTGGGCGAATGCGTTCGTCTGGGCTCGCAACAATACGCCCTTCGACGCGATGTTTGCGCTTGATCCACTTCTGATGAGAATTCCAGGAGAAGATACACATGGCTTTCGCGCAATCGCCGAAAGAAGCATGCTCGCGGACGCGACCAAAGATGCAGGCGCCGTCAGCATGTTCCCAGATCTTGCGGATGAATGGCGCCGGCAGGTACAAGCAACAAAGGGTTGGAAACGTTTTCAGTTGCAGGACTTCGAACGGCTACGGGCAGAGTATGGAGTGAATTGGATTGTGCTACAGCAGCCTGGGATCGCGGGATTGAGCTGTCCGTATAAAAATAAAGCGGTGTTGGTTTGCAGATTGGACTAGCTAAAGCCCGGCTATCCCTCAGTCCCGTTCATTGCGCCTCGGACATAATAAGTCGGAAGACCTGGTTCCAGTTTGCGGCCTCGAGAATTAAAGATCCGGAAGTTCGCAACCCCAATTCTCTGCAAAGCAAACTGCAACGTAGTGGCCAATACGCCGACACCATATTTCACGCTGCGGCTGAAGTTGATGGAGGAGGCATCCTCGAAATACTTGGTGGGGCATGAGACTTCGCCGATGCGGAATTTGAAATGAACGCATTGCGCGAGCACTTCATTGTCAAAGACAAAATCGTCAGAATTTTCCAACAGTGGCAGGGCCAGGAGAACGTCGCGGCTGAAGGCGCGATAACCGGTGTGGTATTCGGATAGCTTGATGCCCAGGAACAAATTCTCGAACGCAGTCAGGAAACGGTTTGCGACATATTTGTAGAACGGCATTCCACCTCGCAAAGCTTGTCCACCGATGATTCGCGATCCCAGCACGACGTCATAGACGCCATAGGCGACCATGCTTGCCATCGCGGTAACCAGCAGCGGCGTGTACTGATAATCGGGATGCAGCAGAATGATTACGTCCGCGCCCTCGGCCAGTGCTTCACGGTAGCAGGTCTGCTGATTGCGTCCATAGCCGTAGTTCCGGTCATGGACAAAGCACTTTAAGCCCAATCTTTCGGCGAGCTCAACTGTCTTATCGGAACTATGGTCGTCTACGAGAATGCGGATATCCACGATCTCGGGCAATTCGCGCACGGTGGCCTGCAACGTTTTTTCGGCATTGTATGCGGGTAGCACGACGGCGATGCGTTTATCGTTGATCATTAGCTATTTCCGTCGAGAACTATTATCCGGCGAGCTTCGCTCTCCACCAGACGAGGGCGTCTGGGCCTA
>PNAR01000118.1 GCA_003169715.1 Acidobacteriaceae bacterium
CCGACGCAACAACTGTTCGGCGGCGGGCTGGATGGGGCAAAGCCGGCATCGGTCGCGGCGGCGTTCCCGAGCTAAAGTTTCAGGACGGCTTTGGTGAACTTGTCACACGTTCTCGAACTGAGGTGATCACTTCCGATTACCTCCCGCATCTTCCGCCTGGAGTAGCGGATTTCATTCGCGGCGATGGATCAAACTCGTGGATCTGGGTATTGCTATGGGGAAGAGACAATCCAATTGGAATTATGGGCATCAGCAGCGGCCAGGCACGCGACTACACAAGTAACGACGAAAATTTATTGGTGGCCATCGGACGCCAGCTGTCAACGACCATCGAAAAAGTGCGGCTATACGAAGAGACCTGCCGGGCATATGAGGATCTGCGGCATACCCAGGAACAACTGTTGCAGAGCGAGAAGATGTCCGCCGTAGGTCAATTGATCGCGGGTGTGGCGCACGAGCTCAACAATCCTCTCACCGCGATTCTTGGGTATGCGCAGTTGCTGGAAAGTGAAGGATTGAGCGACCGCGCCAGCGACTTTGTCGCGAAACTTTTCAAGCAGGCGCAGCGAACTCACCGCGTTGTGCAGAACCTGCTTTCTTTCGCCCGCCAGCGCAAGCCGCACAAACAGAAAATCGATATCTACAAGGTATTGGACGAAACGTTGGCACTCCGTGACTACGATATGAGAGTCAACAATATAAAAGTTGAACGCGACATCGAAGCAAGATTACCGGCGGTGACCGGCGACTCTCATCAACTTGAGCAGGTATTTTTAAATATTATTAACAATGCGGTGGATGCCATGCTCGAATCGGGAAAGGCAAATTGTTTAAAGGTGCGCGGCTACACCCTCGAAGACTGCGTTCACATCGAGATTCAAGATTCCGGCGGAGGAATTAGAGAACCCAAGCGCATTTTCGAGCCATTCTATACGACGAAAAGTGTTGGAAAGGGAACCGGGCTCGGCTTGAGTATTTGCTACGGCATTATCAAGGAACATGGCGGCGATATTTCTGCAAGGAATTCACTGGACGGAGGAGCCATCATCGAAGTGCGGCTACCGTCAGCAGGCAAGGCTGCTACGGCCGATTACGCTTTGCCGTTGCAGCGCCGCGAGATTGTCATTGAAGGAACCATCCTGCTGGTGGACGACGAAGAGGCGGTCATTGAGTTTGAGCGAGATGTGCTCAGCGGAGCGGGCGCGCAGGTCGTGACTTTAATGAATTGGGAGGACGTGAAACTCGCATTGATCAGCCGCCAGTTCGACGCAATCATGATGAATGGAAAGATGCCCGGAGGATGGAGTCCTAAACAGGTTCATAGATGGATTTCAAAAAATTGTTCTGGGCTGGAGTCTCACTTGCTATTCACGTTTTCAAGTGTCGCGGAACCGGAAGAACGCGCTTTTCTTCAAGAGAAAAACATTCCCTACCTGGTGAAGCCTTTCGAGGTCGGTGATCTGATTACACAGGCGCGCCGGCTCTTGCAAAAAACGCACGCTGCTACCGCTGGATAGACGGTCGTAAAAAGCGCACTATTCATCGCGTACTTACTTCTTTAAAATTGGATTGTAGCCGTCAGTGAGCAACTGAGTGCGCATACCCTCGGCGTCTTTTACGTTGGCGAAAGGTCCTACCTGAACGTGGAACAGTTTATCTGACGGTATTTGAGCGGCGACTGCATCGTATTGTTTCTTCTTTAAGGCTTCCACCAGCGCTTCTGCGTCATCTTGCTTGCTGACCGCAGCTACCTGAACAAAGTATCCACTTGCGGGCACAGCAGCGTTTGCGTCTGGCGCGGGATTTTTGGCGTCGGGTGGATTCGTAGCGGCTACAGCCGGTGACAGCTCGGAATTCGCATCGCTTTGCCCAACGGATTTGTAAAACGACATGTCAGGCGACTGCTTGGCAGTGCTCGCCGAGTTTGTGGCCGAAAGTCTGCTTGCCGCTTGAACAGCGACAGGGGCAGCGGCAGAGTCTCCGTCTTGCAGCTTGACGGAGTTTTTCCCCGCCGAAAACCCCGCGGCAAAAACTACGGCGCATAGAGCCACCAACCCGAAAAATATTCCCAGCATTCTGCCGGTGCCAAGCGTGATTTCTGTGTCAGATGCGGCCATGACCATTGCATCCTCTTTCAACTCTGCGCGAACTAACTCTTGGGGGGAGCAGGTGAAACCTCAGCCCCCGGCTTGGACAAAATCCTTTGAAGCCCCGACAGGAAATCCACCGGGACAGGAAAAATCACGGTTGTGTTTTTCTCCACGCCAATTTCTGTCAAGGTTTGCAGATATCGCAACTGCACGCTCACGGGTTCGGTCGCCAGCAATGCCGCCGCGTCAACCAAGCGCTGCGCGGCAGAAAACTCACCCTCGGCATGAATGATCTTCGATCGCTTTTCCCGTTCCGCTTCAGCCTGCTTAGCCATCGCCCGTAGCATGGATTCAGGCATATCAACCTGCTTGACCTCCACATTGGTAACCTTCACGCCCCATGGAGCGGTGTGCTGGTCGAGGATCGTCTGCAACCGCAGATTGATTTTGTCCCGGTGCGCCAGTAATTCATCGAGCTCCTGCTCGCCGAGAACCGAGCGCAACGTGGTTTGGGCAAATTGTGACGTCTGGTAAACGTAGTTGGAAACCTCTACCACGGCGCGGCGCGGATCAATCACCCGCAGAAAAATAACCGCATTCACTTTTAAAGTGACATTGTCGCGGGTAATGATGTCTTGAGGCGGCACTTCCAGCGCCTCCTGCCGCAATGAAATGCGAACCATGCGGTCAAGAGGAGCGAATACGAAAATCAATCCCGGCCCTTTGGCATCGGAGAGCAATCGTCCCAAACGAAAGATAACGCCACGCTCGTATTCAGCGAGTATCTTGATCGAGCTCAGGAAATATAAAACAAGGATAATTAATATAACGACGCCGAGGGAACCAAATCCGAATTCCATTACGCCTCCGCAATTGCCACAGAACGCTACTGACGCGGATTGTATCGCACTTCCGGTCTGGCGGCCGGTTCATTCAACCATTCACGGTGTTGCCTCGCGAGATGCGGGAAACGAGATGCGGGAAATGAGGTGCGGCAACTAAGGTGCGGCAAATGATGTTCAGAAACCGTCGGAGGTGTGTCCTGCGGATGATGGCGCTGGCTCTACACGCAGTTGCAAGCCGTTGACCTGCCGCACAACGACGGACTGCCCGGCAAGCACCGGATTCGACGAAATTGCGTCCCAAATTTCCCCGTGTATGAACACCTTTCCAATCGGAGACAGGGCGGTCTGTGCGACGGCAATTGATCCCAGCAATCCTTGGGCGCCAGTCACAACTTTATTGGCCCGGGCCTTCAGCGCGATGCTCATGAGAAAAACCGTGATAATTCCGATTGGGATACTTACCGCGAGTGCGGTTAAAACATGTACGCGCATTTCTGGAATCGGTGCATCCACGAGCAGCAATCCTCCTAGCGTCAAGGTGGTAATTCCGCCGATCGCGAGCACTCCATGAGTGGCGAACTTAGCTTCCAGCGCGAACAGTACGAACGACGCAAAGATCAAAACCACCGCGGCAAAGCGCGTGGGTAGCAAATTCAAAGCAAAGATTGCCAGCAGAATGAAAATGACTCCTACCGTTCCTGGGACTACCGCTCCAGGATGGTTGAACTCGGCATAGAGCGCCAGCGCCCCGATAGCAAGCAAAATGAATGCGACGTTCGGATTCAGGATATAGGCGAGGATGTGCTGCTTCAACGTCATATCAAAAAATCGCACCGGCTGACCAGCCAAATGCAAACTTACCGTCTGACCGTCAAAACGCTTGACCGGCTTACTGTCAATTTGCTTGAAGAGATCCTGCTCATTGGGTGCAACGTAGTCAATTAGCTTTTGAGAAAGAGCTTCCTGGTCGGTGAAGGACTTAGATTCCCGCACCGTGCTCTCGGCCACGTCAACATTTCGTCCGCGCTTTGACACTACCGACCGCATGAGGGCCGCAGCGTCGTTTTCGACCTTCTGCTTCATCACATCATCCATCTTTCCGCCGCCGATGGAGACGGGATGCGCCGCGCCTGTATTCGTTCCCGGAGCCATAGCGGCTACATCCGCGCTCTCCAGTATGAAGAAGCCAGCGGAAGCCGCCCGGCTGCCGCTGGGAGTCACGTAAATAATCACGGGAACTGGCGAGGCCAGAATTTTCTGAATGATCTCGCGGGTGGAATCGAGCAGGCCTCCGGGAGTATTTAATTCAATCAGAACTGCCTGATCGTTGTGTTGGTGAGCTTCATCCAGCGCCCGGCCGATGTATTCGTCGGTAATGGGATGAATGGTGTCGTCAACGACGATCTTTAAAACTTCAGCGGGCGAGGATGCGCAGACTATGCAAGATAAAACGGCTAAACATAGAGAACGAATGTAGCGGGAATCAAATTTCACTGGATCAGCGGCGATTGCGCTTTCCACGCAAGATTCGCCGCGACGTTCGACATGTCAACTGCTCTCATTATCGCCTGTGGAGATGCCAGTCATCAATGGCGAGGGCCCGCCCAAGCGACTATCTCCGCGTGACGTTCGGGCAACGCTTCTTCTCTGACCAGTTCGGACCATCCAGGAAGCGGGGCGTCTCCCGTGATCAACCGGACGCCGCGTTCGTAGGTGAAGTATGACCATGCCCACTGGATCAACACGATCAAACGGTTGCGGAATCCGATCAAGAAGAAAATATGGACGAAAAGCCATGCCAGCCATGCCGGATAGCCGGAGATATGCAGCTTCTTGAATTCCGCGACAGCTGCGGCGCGCCCGATTGTGGCAAGACTTCCTTTGTTGATGTAGTGGAAGTCCTGTCGAGGCCGGCTTTTCAAATCGCGCTCAATATTGTGGGCCGCGCACGCTCCTTGCTGCATGGCGGCGGGCGCGACTCCGGGAACCAGGTGACCGTCAGAATCTTTGATGGACGCTAAATCGCCGATAACGAAAACTTCGGGATGACCCGGGAGGCTCAAATCATTATTCACCAGCACGCGTCCGGCTTTGTCCAACGGTGCTGCGAGTTTCTTTCCCAATGGAGAAGCCGCCACACCGGCCGCCCATAGCGTCACCGCCGAAGGAAAACGCGTTGTGCCAGTCAAAACACGGCCGGGTTCCACACCTGTCACCATTGTTGACGTATGGACTTCGACTCCCAATTTTTCCAATTGCTTCTGCGCGCTTGCGGAGAGATCCGCAGCGTAAGCCGGCAAAATCCGCGGACCACCTTCCAAAAGAATAATTCGAGTGTGCTTGGGGTCAATGGTGTGAAACTCAGTGGCCAGCGCCCGGTTTGCGATCTCCGCCAGCGTTCCCGCCAACTCAACCCCGGTAGGCCCCCCGCCTATGACCACGAAGTTCAGCTGTACTTGTCCTTCGCCGCGAGCAGCGCGGCGCTCCGCGAGCTCAAATGCCAGCAACACGCGGCGCCGGATTTCGAGAGCGTCTTCAATCGTCTTGAGTCCGGGGGCTAGTGGCTCCCACTCGTCGTGACCAAAATATGAATGGCCCGCACCCGCCGCGACGATCAGGTAGTCGTAGGGCGTCTCGAAATCATGCAACTTCACAACGCGGCGCGTCAGGTCAAAGTCCCGCACCTCTCCCAGCATGACTTCAACATTCGGCTTCCCGCGCACGATCCAGCGAATAGGCGCGGCAATCTCGCCAGGAGACAATCCAGCCGTCGCGACCTGGTACAACAGCGGTTGAAACGTGTGGTGATTTTTTCGATCAATGAGGGTCAAATGCAGCGTGGATGACCGCGCCAGCATCCGCGCGGCTTGCAGCCCGCCAAACCCAGATCCCACGATAACTACACGCGATATGTCGCGGTCCAGCATTCGTGTGCCTCTATCCTATAGATTCCATATCTCCGCCAATGGAGTCGGAAACTTTTTCGGAAGTGGTTTCCCTTTTCACTCGCCACAGACGCGAATCAATCGCGCTCTTTTCCTCGATCAGATACCATCACCAGATTGGGGGCAGCGTATCGTTTTGGATCCGAAGGCTAATCAACCGCAAAAGGGATTCGAGATTAGCGGCGAAGAACCGTCCGGATGGTTTCGCTTCGCCATGCCTTCGGTCGCAGATTTGCTTTTCATCGCCATTCTTTTTTCGCTGAGCTGTGGTCCGTTCGGCGTGAAATTACTAAATGACGCGGGGATTGGCTGGCACATTCGCAATGGCGAGCAAATCCTGGAAACCCACGCCATTACCCGCACTGATTTATTTTCTTCAACCATGGGTGGCCACACATGGTACGCGTGGGAATGGCTTTATGACGTCATCATCGCCGCGATTCATCACTGGATCGGGCTTAATGGCGTTGTCTTATTTACCGCCGTGGTGATCGCCGCTACTTTCTCCGTCACGTTGCGGGTGGGGCTCAAACGCGGCGCCGCGTTGCCAATCATGATGGTTTTGCTGGCGCTATCCATTGGAGCGGCGAGCATACATTTCCTGGCGCGCCCGCATGTCTTGAGTTGGCTGTTTACCGTGATTTGGTTTCATCTTGTGGATTCAGACGCCAACGCATCGAGTCCACGCGCTTTTCATCGGCTGTTCTGGTATCCCCTGCTCATGCTGTGTTGGGCTAATCTGCATGGCGGGTTCCTGCTCGGGTTCGTGCTTCCGGGGCTCTATCTAGCTGGAGAGTTGATCAACTTGTTGACGGGCCCTCGGGAACAAGATCGAAGGTTGATTCTAGACAAACTGAACCACCTCGGCGCTGTTATTTGCCTGTCATTCCTGGCAAGTTTGATCAATCCGTATGGCTACAGGC
>PNAR01000267.1 GCA_003169715.1 Acidobacteriaceae bacterium
GTGCGGTATCCGGCAACGTGAGTGGCATCTGGCTTCTGCCTGGCAATGAGCATGATGTTGCCGAAGCTGTAGTTGCGAAACTTAGCCATTGCTCCGAGGTATGCGGTGAGGACTTCACTGTGACCGGACTCCAGCGCTGCGACGAGGAAATCGACGGCCTCTTTGGTTCGTTTGTTGACTTCTTCTAATCTCATTGTTTTTCCCTTTCTGCCGTTTTTGGCTTGTTTCTTCCTTCCCTTGAGCGGCAGCGGGAAGAAACAAGACGGAAACGGCGAAAGGGACAGAACGGAGACCGAAGGAGGGTGGCAGGGCGTGAGTGAAAGCGCGGTGAGTGCCAAACGGGGTTGGGGTTAGTTTGGCGCGAAACCGGCGCAGTCCGAAACGCCCGNNCGGCCAAGCGGCGTCCACCCGGAAGAGGATGAAGTGGGAAAAGATGCGAAGCCTTCCGTTTGGGATTGCTAGAGTGGAGTGAGGGACGAGCTTATAGAACGGGGATTGAAAACGTTCCTGGAAGTGAACCTGGGCGCTATCTCCATGCCACGCAGTATGTTCCTATTTGTGGCGTCCACGGTTTGCGCGTCGCCTCTGTTTAGTTTTGATTCACGTGTCGGCATCTTGGCGGAATCTTGAAGAAGCTCGCTGGACGATGTCCATTCTTAAAGTCCGCAGGCCTGGAGAGCAAACGAGGGGCGCAGCCAGAGCGCCCTCGATTTTAAGCCGACCAAAGCCAGAGGGGTTCCTCCGGGAACGTATCAATCCCAGAAATCACGATTGTCCAACGTAATGTCAATTGCGCGATAAAATCGGTAGTCCATATTGTTAGCCCTTGGTCGAAATGGATTACCTCAATTGGAATGACAAAATTGCCGCGTGCTTCTTTACTTCGGAGATGAAGGACCGACGTGTTTATCTCTACGTAACAAATGAGGTTATTCGAGAGGTAGGAAAGGCTGGCGATAAAGAAATTGCAGATTTTGTTGGGGCTGTTAAGAGTGGGCCCCCGTGGGTTACGCATGGCGGCATTTGTGATCGAGCTGGACAAACGCTCGCCGGATGGAGACGCCGAAAATTGAAGTATCCACCATACGTCGGTTATCTTGCTTTCTTTGTTCTGGCAGCTGGTACCGGTCGGGGGCGTGAATTTGCGCCGCAAGCGTACTATCCGCGTTTGCGGAAATTGCTGGGAGAGAATCCGGTCGCTGGGACCTACGTCGGCTTTGGTGAAATGCGCGCTCTCTGGGACGACCTGGAGTCTTGGAGTCAACGCGATCAGGGCGGAAACCTTGGAATATTTAAGGCGCAAGTTACCAACCGCTTTATCCACGTCGGTATCCCAATTTCGCAAACGATTCTAACGGAGCTGGAACGGCAAGCTCTGCCTGCAATCTTCGCCGATGCTGCCCTCGATCCGACTTCCGCGCCGTCCGAACTGTTGTTTAGTGAACTGCTCATCCGACACGGACGAACCGGTCTTCGCGGTACAACCCTGAAAATACTTGAACAGCGTGGCACCCATGAGGAAGCATTTGAAGCGTTAATTGACGCGGCTCTACAGCAACTCGCGGAATGGGATGGCACGGTGGTGCGGAATAAGAACGAAATTCGCCAAACCAGTGTTTTTGGGACAGCACGCCTTTGGTGCGAAGAGCCGGATGAGGTCTCTGGTACGGCAAACGTGAGCTTGATATGTCGTACTCGTCACGAGTTTCCTGAGGATGGTCTCACTCTTAAGTTAACAGGTAGTACCGAGCATTATGTATGCAAAGAGTTTCGCGAGGGTTGGTCCACACCTCTACATTCTGGAGATGGCAACGTTTTCGATGCGGCTGCTCTGGACTGGTGCAGTGGAGTTCGATTGCGCGACATAAATCGAGGCTGGCGTTTCAGCCTGATAACAAGCCCGGTTCGATTGCTGATGAGCGGAGCGACAGAGGGACTCGCTGGATATGTCGAGGCTCAGCGCTTAATCCCAGAAACCCCGTTGTTGGTGCTCTCGCGGCGCGATTGTAAGGAACTAATTGAAGAATGGGGACAGCGGGATTGCATTGGGTTCACTCGACTAGGTATTCACTACGGCCTCCCGATCGGATGGCAATTGTACTATGTGGAACGTGTGGTTGATGACGCGCTGGTCAGGGACGCTTTTCCTATACTCTCATTCCCCCAAACAGTTCAAATTAGTTTCAAAGGCGGCATCACCAGTTCTGCAAACACATACTTCAGCTTCTCCTTGCCCGACATAGTTGTGTCAGGAGCAAAGCCAGATGCTGAGCTATTTTGTAACGACAAGTTCCTTGGAACGTGCGCGACTTTGGTGTTCCATCTACCCGCTGACCTCATTAGAGATACGAAGCTATTGTTTGAAGTGAAAAGGGGGAACCAAGCGATCAGCCGCAGGGCCTTTTATGTGCAGAAGGGTATCGATTGGCCGCAGAGGGCTGTGACTGCCTGGAGTGACAGATTCGGCTCTGTTCTAGATGGCGATGGAACGCCTCGTGCTGCCGGGGCATTGGCGATTTCCTCAAGTGCGTTTGAATTTGGGGGCTGGATAGAAAGCTCGCCTCTTCCGGACAGGGCCGAGATCGGTTTCTCGTCCGGCGAATTACCGCAGGAAGCGATACCGGAACTCCCGGTGCCTCGCGCTGTGTCAAGGTCAGCGCCATTTCCCGTAGCATCAACAGAGGCTGAGATGCGGGCGCTGTTGTCGCACTGGAGAAATGAAATCTTATCGGGAGTGGCCGACAGCTCCGCGGGAGCGATCAACGCACGGGATTGCGGGAAGGAGTTGACTGAGGGATTTCTTCAGTATCTGGACGGTAGCCGTCAAGGTGGGCGTAGTTGGCTCCGTGCAATTCGGGAATTATCATTGGCTTCTCGATCTGCTGACGAAACGATCCGAACAGTCGGCTCTGCGTTATTGCAGCTTGCATTCTACAAATCCGGGCGACTCGACAAAGCAGCGGAATTGGCAAGCACAGACGTGCCAGAACCATTCAGCCGGCTCGAATCTTTCATGAAATCATTTAAAAATGGAGCGCTTCTTGGAAAGGTATCATTGGACGGTATTGGCATTACTGATATTTCTCCTCTTGCAGAGGATGCGGAATTCGAGCAAAAGTCACTTGGCATTGTGGTCGTAAATGGTGGGTCTATCAACTAGGAGCAACCGATGGACGAGATGGGAGAGTTGGAACAGTTGGCTTCACAAGCCCGAGCGAAGAAGGGCAGGATGGACGCCGATAGTCGCACCAAAGCGTCATCTTTGGTAGCAGCAATTTGGGGTAATCCCGCCCTCGATCCCAAGCCCACGATCGAATTGCTGGAAAACCTGCAATCTGAGGCGATTGCGGAAGGGATTTCTTCCAGTTGGGCAAAGATGAACTACGAAAGACAATTAATCATCAAACGGTGGATAGGAACAGTCACTTCCGAACGCTCTTATCGTAGGCTTGCCCTCGTCGCGGGAGCCGTTATCAATGACGATGGGGGGACGGCCCTCGAATGGCTCGGGCTGCTGATTCCAAAGGGTAGGAAATCCGTAAATAAGGAATCTCGCCAGGTGCTCGCGACGGTTCTCTTTGGAGACAAACAAATTCGTTTTGAGTCGATTGCATATGATGGTGCACCATTTTCTGAGGTAATGCGGATCTATTCCGCTCTTTTCGAGATTGTGACCGATCATAGTCTCTCCATTGGAGCAATGACGCGATCTCGGTTGGCTGCTGCAATTCTTAGCCTCGTCGCCAAGACCGAGGGCTCCCAGAATGGATCAGTAAATGAGCTTGAAGAGAAGGTGTTGATTGATATGAAGAAGTGGCCGACCGCCTTGCGAGAGCAGTTTCAGAAACAGGTTCAAGTGTTGCAACCGCCAATTCAAGAAAAGACAGGCCCCGAACTCGTACCGGTTAGGACCGCTGAGGGGCACGAAATGTCCATCGCAAAAGCGCCCAGTGTTCAGCGACCTGAAGAGTTCAACAGAATTCAACACGATATGGAAAGCTGTATTTCAACGTTGACGGGGGGATTTGAACTCTTGCGTTCCCTGCAGTCGGCGATTAAGAGTCGCTTCGACTACATTAGCCAGTCGGAGCGGGAGTTGGAAGCTGCAAGAGAGAAGCTTTTGGCTCTAGAGACGGAACTCAGAAGGATTGCCGATGATCGCGATGCAATAAGAAGAGATCTGCAGCGAGCGAACGAACGCGTTTCTGAACTCACAAGCACGATAGAAAGGCTCGTGTCTGATGCTGATGCGGAACGGCGGCGTCTTGGGCAACAGATTGCTGCCAACGCTGCTGGCCGAATTGAAGAGTTTAAGAACAGATTGGGACTGACATTATCTCGCCTGATTGTCGATCTTCCCGAGGCTGACTCATTGGTCTCTTCTGAATTGGGAAAAATCTTATTGTTGCAGTTCCATCAGTTCCTGGATGCGTTGGGGCAAGAAGGAGTCGAAACCCGACCGGGAGTAAGGTCGCGATGAACATTTTTGGGATTGATTTTGGGACTACGAACAGTGGCGCTGTAAAGCTCGCAGAGCATGCAACAGCGGAAAGATACGGCGACGAGGTGGGTGGCACATATCCCTCAATTGTCGCCATTGATCGGGCCACCGGAGAGGCTGTTGGCGGTCGCATGGTATGGGAAAATCGGGAGCGGTATCTGGATAGCGGCCAGCATCACGTCATTCAATCAGTCAAGTGGAAGCTAGGAACGGACCAAGTATGGCAAACAGAGGAGCGAGTCTGGACGCCTCAAGACATTGCTTCGTTCATCCTCGGAGCATTGTCGAGCCGAGCTGCGAAGCTCGGTCTCGACAGCATAAAACGTGCCGCCATTACTATCCCCGTGGCTTTCCCGCCGGCTGCGCGGGTTGACCTTCGACGAGCCGCGGAGCGAGCAGGCATTGAGGTTAGTACGTTCGTGACCGAGTCGACCGCCGCTTTTATGCGATACCTGCCACAATTGCAGCATTGTCACTATGTTGCGGTATTTGATTGGGGCGGAGGGACTCTGGACATAAGCGTCCTGGAAATTCGGGACAAAACTGTCTTTGAAGTGGCAACTGAGGGAATGGAGATTGCTGGTGATGAGATCGATCTTGACCTTTCTAGGGCGATTCATGCCCGCATAATGGAGCAGCGGCAGCAATCAATTCTCTACGAGTCAATGTCTCCCACAGACCGCGACAATCTTCGCACGAAATGTGAAAGAGCTAAGTGTCAACTATCACAAGTGGACAGGACCGACGTTCTGTTGACGTCGTACGGAGGTTCTCCGCTCCATTTTGGTGTCGACAAATCCTGGTTTGACTCTTTGGTTACGCCGCACGTCGATTTGGCTATCGAGTTATTGACGAAAGCAATCGAACGATGTCGATTGAGTTTTGACGTGATCGACCGAATTCTGGTCATTGGAGGGTCTAGCAAAATCCGATTACTCCAGGAGAAGTTGCGACGCGACGTACGCTTTTCTGCGGCTCTTCAGATTTCAGAAAATGCGGAGTGGGATGTGGCGCATGGGGCTGCGGTTGTGGAAGGGGCAGCTGGGGGCTATGAAACTGCTGAATCCATAGGAGTCATCCTGAGCGACAATTCTTTCTACGAAATCATTTCGCCAGGAGAACGCGCTTATTATGTGCCTCGCGAACTTGTGTTGTCACTGGTGGAAGATTCGCGACAGGCCAACATAGTTGTTGAAAAGAAATCCGTTCACGGTAGTGACCGCTCGGAGCGCATTCTGGCGTTCGGTGTCGACACTCTAGGATTTGACCTTGAAGAGTTGAGGCTGACCTACAACATAACCCAAGACCTTATTCTCACATTTCGCGCGGTTAGCGCTGCGCGGGCACAGCGAGACGCAGTATCAAAGGAGTACGGGAAGTTACGTTTTGCTTACCATATCTGATGGCTTGCCCTAACATAACAATTCGGTCCAATGTATTCGTCCGTCGGGAAGTGGGGCTTTTTAAGGATTCCGCCTTTATCTCCCAAGTGCGCGGACGATCTGCATTGATGATTTTGCTTCGCGGGCTCGCTCCGCATGAAGATCCGGCTCGCGCTGCCCGCCGGTACCTCGACCGTCGACAACTTGCTCAAGTTGCATGGCAGGCTCGCTGTAGCGTGTGCGACGGCTTCCCGGAGGGCCCTGTATCCCATGACGGCAAAGTGGAGATTCAATTTCGATGTCCTATGAACACTTGCAATGCCAACATCCTTTTGCCGCGGACTGTCCTGATTGATATCGAGGTGGTAAGACGTAGCACCGCTGTCCTCAATAAGCCATTTGAGGAAATAGTTCAGGATGCGTTGCGACATGAGAACGGTACTGGTAGCCGACTCGTCATTGACGAAGATGTGGAACGAAAGGGAATGCGTGTGAGAGTGCCCGTGCGTCTCAGTTTGTCTCAGTGGCATTTTTGTAGTGATGAAGAAATCGAAAGCGCTATCAAGACGTATTTAGCAAGGACCACTTTGTGACATCAGGCGATCTTTTGCTGTATGTCGTAAGCGCAAAGCGCGACATGTCATGGGCTGTTTTTAAGCGGACCTTCGATATTTTGGCGGCAAAAGAGATTGCTGAGTACGAAAGCGCTGCAATCGCTAGGAGCGTGGTGCTTAGGAGTTTGGATGGACTAGGACATTGTGAAGTTCTAAACCATGACAGCAATTTGCGTGTAGTTGCAGCTCCGTCGGTGCTGGTCCGCCTTCCTCTCAAGAACAACGTGGCAGTCCTTGCCGGCGCGAGGTCTCCAGAATCGTTAGAAAAAGTTTCTCGTGTTGCGAGTGAGTTTGGCATGCGTGTTGAAAGCACTGCCCAGTATGGAGAACTATCCCAGCTCGTTCCCGAGAGAGTGTCGATTTTTGCGGACGGGGAATCGTCTTTAGCCGAGAGTGCAACGAAGCTGTGCGTACCTTACAGTGAGATACCTGCGGCGTGGACACTTTCGCAGATTAGTGCCACGTTGAACGATATAGTCGGGAATTTGAACTGGGCAGAGGCACCCGAGTTGAATTGGCCGCGAACCGACTTCGATCCGGAGTATAACTCGTTTAAAGAGGTGGGGGACTCACGACCCTCATTTCGGGTAACAAGGTACCTCGATCCGACACGAAACATCTTCCGATATTACGTGTGGGATGGGGCATTGCATGCGCCAATTGATCCTGACTGGGGCAGGTACATGGCGTTGCAGAGAGCTGGTTTTGGGGTTCTCTACTTCGACTATAGGCTTAACTTACTGGCAATCCCGCGAACGGTACCTCTTCCTCGGCTACTCGCTCGTTCTGCGTCGCTTTGTTCTGGATCCATTGCGCATCCACTTCGCAGCCGGTTGGGAAAACGCTACTTGGATTTTGTTGTTTACGAACTCGTTCCGCAAGTGGTGGCAGAAGTTGTTGCGGCAAAAGTCGGACAAGAACTAATCGATTGTCATCTCAACATTGGCAGCGGGGTGCAGCTTGATTGATCCCATTGGCTCATTCGAAAGCATACAGCGTAATTTCTTGCTGTACATAAAGACGGCTTTTGCCACCAAGTTCTCAAGCGTTGAGGATGAACGAGAGGCTCTCCTTGACAGGCCTGGTGTTTTTCGGCAGGAACCGTGGATAGAACCTCTTGCCCGATACCATAAAGTCAAAACCATAACAGAGCTCGGTCAGGCGGATGTACCTGGACTCAAAGGCGACGTGATAACAGATTTCATTGACCTGGCGTCGTGTGGTCTTGTTGGCAATTACCAATTGTTCGGTCATCAACTAGAGATGCTTAAAAGGGCATCCTCGGGTCAGAACGTAGCCATCACCGCAGGAACTGGCTCCGGCAAGACAGAGGCGTTTCTCCTTCCACTCTTTGCCTACCTTGCCGCCGAATCAAAGAAGTGGTCCGCTCCCGGCAAACCGACCGCGCACGGAAATGACTGGTGGCGCAATTATGTTTGGCAGCAGGACTGCAAAAAGAGCAAAGTATCTCCCCGGATTTCGCAGCGCGTCGATGACCGCAGGCCAGCAGCGCTGAGAGCTTTACTCCTTTATCCAATGAACGCCCTCGTTGAAGACCAAATGACAAGGCTTCGCCGAGCCTTAGAGTCTCCGAAGGCATGGACCTGGTTTGCGAAACGGCGAATGGGCAATCGAATTTACTTTGGTCGTTACAACGGCAATACGCCAGTTCCGGGCCATGAAACCGATGAAAAGGGAAGGCCAAACGAAATTAAGATAAATCGATTGGTTAAGGACCTAAAGTCCGCAGAGAAAGCCTTTAGAGCGGCACAGAAACATGCCGCCGAGACGGGCGTGGACGAGGCCCCTTACTTCTTCCCGCGCCTGGACGGGGCCGAAATGCGGTGCCGATGGGATATGCAAGACTGTCCACCAGACATCCTGATCTCAAATTACAGCATGTTGAGCATAATGCTCATGAGAGAAGCGGATGAAGGCATTTTCGAAAAGACTCGGCAATGGCTACGGGAGGAAGATAGCGTTTTCCACCTAGTATTGGATGAACTCCATCTTTATCGCGGAACTGCCGGAACGGAGGTTGCTTATCTACTGAGGCTCTTGCTCGAACGGTTAGGTCTAAGTCCGTCTCACCCGAAGCTACGAATTATGGCATCCAGCGCATCCCTTGAACCCACCGATCCTGCGAGCCTGACATTCCTATCTGATTTTTTCGGGGTAAAGTGGTCCAGCGATCAGATTGTCGTCGGCCATCAACTTCCTTCTCCAACCGTTAAGGGCACCAAGTCGCTTCCTGTACAGCCTTTTGTCGAGCTGGCCAGTGCTTATTCGAGTTCGGCGGCCGACGTAGAGCATGAAGCGTTCGGAATAGCGAGTGCTCTGACGCCGGAGGAATCGACCGCAAAGGTAGACGCCATTGGCGCACTCAAGAAGGCCTTGGAGTCACCCACGGCAGAATTGCACGGAAGATTGCTTCAAGCGTGCTCCAAAGCCGGTGAGGTTCGGGCAGTTGCGTTTTCAGATTTCGCCAAGCAACTATTTGGAGCTGATGCTGCCGCTGGAGACTGGTCGGCAGCGGCGCGTGGAATCTTAATTGCCCGCGCACTTTGCGATTCTCAAGGGGCCCAGTCCGAGCTTCCCGCGTTCCGATTGCATTGGTTTTTCAAGAATATTGAAGGCTTGTGGGCCTGCACCCACTCGGGCTGCGGTTGCTCTGGACTTGATGGGCGGACCGTGGGAAAACTCTTTGCAAATACAAGAATCCTCTGCGATTCCAGCACAACAAAGCATCGTGTCCTGGAACTGCTGTATTGCGAGCAATGCGGAACGCTGCTCTACGGTGGTAGTCGGCTAACGCTACCCAAGAATGCTGGATGGGAGTTGCTGACGGTCGAGCCAGATATAGAAGGGTTGCCGGAACGACAGTCTGGGCGGTTTATTGATCGACGAACATACGACCAATTTGCGGTTTTTTGGCCGATGGGGAATCAGGCGCTGCACGAAGAAGCGACGGATTGGACTCAACCGGCGTTGGAAGACAACAAAGCCTCCCAGGGGCGTTGGGACCTTTCATCACTTGACACTCTCAGCGGTAGAGTCGTGCTTGGCTCAAAAGGTCCTTTTATTCCGGCAGGCAAATGGGTCTCTGGCTATGTGTTTCATCTGCCAAAGATAAAGGATGAGTCTGCACAACAGGGATTTGCTGCACTTCCTTCTGTTTGCCCTTGCTGCTCGGCGGACTATGTACGGCGCGTCAACCGAAAATCGCCCATCAGGGGGTTTCGAACTGGTTTCTCCAAGGTCAGTCAACTGTTGACCAAGGAATTGTTTTACGAACTTCCAGCGGGCGAAGCGAGAAAGCTCGTCATTTTTTCGGACAGTCGAGAGGATGCGGCAGGCATTTCTAATGGAGTTGAACGCTTGCATTATAGAGACTTGGTCCGCGAGGCGATGTATGACGAGCTTCATCGAGCATGCACATCTGAAGGACAATTCTTGGCTGAATTGAAACAGTTTGGCGACGCCAGATCTCCTGACGCTATTGGGTTTCAAGCCGCACTTCCGTCAAGAGCAGCCGAAATCAAAGCCCACCTTGAAATTACTTCTTCAGAGATTCCCAAGAGTCTTGCGGCTGCACTGCAGGCGAGTCTTCAAACTCAACAAGCAAAAGCGCGGACCGACCTTGATGATATCGAACGTAGAATGTCCACCCGGTCTGTCCCTCTTAAGGTTTTGTTTGAAAACCCGAAAGCTACAACCGATCTTTCTGCTGCTGGAATTTTGATCCATCGCCTGAAAACCTTTGGAGTCAATCCGGCCGGCAATGACGTTCTGTATCAAGATTTCAAGTATGACGGTGACTTTCACCATTGGACGACTTTTTTCGATTTCTCGGACGGTGCCACGTGTTGGAAAACGGGACTTTCGGACGAAGCCGAGCATGCTAAAAACTCAAAGCTGGTGCGTAAGGTAATTTCTGAGATTTGTTCGGTTCTTTTCAGTCGGAATTATTTCGGATTTGAATCCGCCGGTCTCGGGTATCCGTGTCTTGAGATTGATCCAAAACAGTTCGACTTGGCTGCGAAGACATGTGGCCTGTCAGTCAATCTCCTGCGCAACATTGCCCATGGAGTGCTCCGTATTTTGGGGGATTTGTATAGATACCACCAAGAGCCCCAAGAGTATCCCCTCGCCGGCTGGCCGGATTGGAATTCAGCCCGAGCGGCTCTCTTAGCATATGTGGACAAATGTGCAGAGCTGCACGGGGTTGGGCAATCAGAACTGCGGGACGCGCTTGAAGACGTTGTATGCAAACTTGGTGGGAATCATCATTTCGTGATTGAACCGCGGCGCCTTCTCGTCAGGATGGCTGTGCCCGATGATCCAGTATGGGTCTGTTCTCTTTGCACCCGAGAGCATCTTCACGATGCTGGGGGGTTTTGTACTCGGTGTCACCGTCCCATGTCAGTACAGCCGACTGCAACATGCCGAGACTTGCACCGCCGGAACTATTATGCGACCGAGGCGGTCGCTCGCAGAGAACCGTTACGCCTTCATTCTGAAGAGTTAACAGCACAAACGGACGACCAACCGCTCCGACAACGTCACTTTAGAAATATCGTGGTGAACGACGATGACCAAGAACGTCAATTCATAGCCGACGTGGATGAGATTGATGTCCTTAGCGTGACGACCACGATGGAGGTTGGAGTAGACATTGGAGGATTGCAAGCGGTGTTTCTCGCAAACATGCCTCCGATGCGATTCAACTATCAGCAACGAGTGGGGCGTGCCGGTCGCAGAGGTCAAGCTTTTGCACTTGCAATAACTCTCTGCCGAGGCAGGAGCCATGATGAGTTTTACTATAACCACCCAGCACGAATAACCGGAGACAAACCTCCTGTGCCGTTTTTGTCGATGGAGCGAAAGGAAATCGTTCAGCGCCTGATTGCGAAAGAAGCACTTCGAAGAGCGTTTCGTAAAGCAGGTGTCCGCTGGTGGCATAGTCCGGTGCCACCGGACAGCCACGGCGAATTTGGCCAAGTTACGGAGTATGACAAAGTGAGTCCGTTTGTTGAGCAGTGGCTGCAAGACTCGCCGGAAATCCCTTTAATCGTAGCCGGATTGATCGGGAAGGGCATGCATGGTCTGTCCCCAGACGAGTTCGTTAAGTTTGCAAAGCAAGAGCTAGGCAGCAATGTGAAGGAGGCGATGATTAACCCAGAGTTGAGTGGGGTTGGTGTTGCGGAAAAGCTTGCGGAGGGCGCGATATTGCCGATGTATGGCATGCCATCGAGAACGCGTCTCTTGTATCACGGATTTAATTTCAAAACGAGGGAGATCAAGAGTATCGATCGCGACTTAGATCTCGCTGTGAGTGAGTTTGCGCCTGGATCTCAGAAGACAAAAGACAAACGAGTGTACACGGCGGTTGGATTCACTGCTCCTCTTATGTTCGTTCACAACAAACTCGTGACCACCTCGACCGATCCGTTAGGGTGGCGGAGATGGATTGCAAAATGTGGGGCATGTTACTACGCTAAAACCTCCGACGACCAACCTCAAGATGCAGCTTGCCCAAAGTGCAAGACCGGCAAAACGGAGCATCCAGCGGACGGCTTCCAAGTCGTACCGATGATAGTTCCACTCGGGTTTAGAACTGATTTCACATGGGGAGATGACGCAAAGGAAGATGGAGAGATCATATTTGGAGGAGCAACGAGCATTGCAGAATCGGATTCTGGACCGCTCGTTCAGTGTCCCGGCACCAATAGCTCGCTAGCGATCTCGGCATCAGGGCGGATTCTGAAGCTTAACGATAGGCGGGGTCGCTTATTCGAGGGCAGCCTCGGCGACGCATCATTCCTCACCGGTAAATCCCTTCTTTCAAATCAGTGGATCGATAGCAGGTTTCATGAACCCAACGGAGAGATTCCGTTGCAGCCATACTCACAGTCAGACAAAATAGCTCTTGCCGCACCAAAAACAACTGACGTCCTGAGGGTGGCTGCTAAAGAAATTCCTTCCGGCATTATCTTGGATCAAATTCGTAAACCTCAAAATCGATTGCAAGGCGCTGCAGTTAGAGCCGCATATTACTCCGCTGCTTTCATCCTACGTTCTACAGCCGCAGATTATCTTGATATTGACCCGGAGGAACTAGAAATCAGCACGATTCGACGCATTGAAAATGGATCGGGTATGTTTATGGGCGAAATCGTCATTGGCGATCATTTGCCCAATGGTGCCGGGTTTGCCAATCAGATCCACAATGATTGGCGCGAATTGTTGAAACTCATTCTAAATGCCTTGCCTGGAGATGGTTCATTCGCCGGAGCACTAATTTCCGAGGTCCACAAAGACCGGTGCGATTCTTCTTGCCCAGACTGTCTGCGGCATTATCGAAACATGAGCTATCACGGATTGCTGGACTGGAGGTTAGGCTTGTCGCTTATCCGAATTCTTTACGACAGCACATTTGTTTGCGGCCTCGATGCTGTCTTTAAGTATCCGGAGCTTGAAAACTGGGAAGATGGTGCGAGACAAGCGCAGGGGTCATTTTGTCAGACTTTTGGATGTACTCCAATGGATTTCGGCCCGCTTCCTGGATTCAATGTGGGCAATCGTAAAGTCGTTATTACTCACCCATTGTGGAATCCATCGAGCCCCTCAGGACTTCTCGCGGAAGCTGTCGCTTCAGTGCAGGATGGTCAGCTTCAGTTCGTTGATACATTTAACGTTCAGCGACGAATGAGTTGGGCATATCTTGCATTAGCTACGTAGGCGTTGGGGCTACCTCTGTGGCAGAAAGCCCGAGTGGACCTGCGAGCGGAACGGCTAAAGGCCGTTTAGCGCCACAAGAGCAGACTACTTGGCAACTCTCGCTCCTGAAATGGCAAACCGGCAGTGGCGCTTTAGCGGGCAGCGCCCGCAAGCAGGAATTGTGGCGCAAATCTGAGCCGCAAAGTCCAGTATGCCATAGTTGTGTTTGTCGCATCCTACGGTTGGCAATAGAGCCCACGCCAGAGCCCACGCAGGTTCCGATCTGCGAAGATCAGAACCACAGTCTGTGCCGGTAACCCTTCCAAACACTCGCAGGACATTGGCGTCAACAATCGGTACACGTTTGCCGAACTTGAAGGAGCATACTGCCGCAGCCGTATACAGTCCTACTCCAGGCAAGGTTAGCAAGGACTGGACATCCTCTGGAACCTCTCCATTAAACTTCGCCAACAGCGCCTTTGCCAAGCGAATGAGGGACACAGCACGCTGGTTCTGCAAGCCCAATGGTCGCAGTATCGTGAGGAGGTCAGCCCTGCGTGCCTTCTCAAGATGCTTGGCAGACGGGAAGCGTCGAACCAGTTCCGGCCATACGTTGGCGACGTCGTCCGCCTTTGTCTGTTTGAGCAGAAACTCTGCAATCAACAGTTGAAATGCTGACACAGTCGCGCGACGCCACGGCAAGCGTCGATGATTCTTTCCAGCGTACTTCAGAAAAAATCCCTTTAAGAAATTTGGAGGCTGTACATGGGCCGAGGAATAACAGGTCTTCCAATACACATCGTGCGATGGATCTGGTTTACGCTTAAGCTGTCTACGCCCGGCGGCCAGCTTAAGGGTTTGGGCTATCGCCTTTCCCAAGGCGTGTCCCAAGGGCGGCGGTACGGCATCAGATACCAATCGAAATTGATCGGAAAGAGTGCCACACAACTCGTAGTCGGCAGGAAAACCTTGGAGACACATAGCCTCATACACACTCAACCTGCGCGATCCGCTTGGGTGTATATGCACTTCCCGATGTCCATAAGCGACAGTCCAACTTGGGTCGTTCCATGCAAGGACTCGAAACGCTCGGCCATTAATTCCCGCTTGTTTGAGTGAACCGTCACGGAATCTCCGCGATCTGGGTGTCATGCACCAATGATTCGGATGAAATGGCATCTCCTCCAGCCGTCGGCTGTCGCTGAAAAAGACCGGCTTGGGCAAGTGCCCGATGGCTTGTCGAACGGTGCGAAGTCCTCCCCGCATGCCAGATGGAAACTCAAATTCTATTCGTGGGTATTTCTCTTTGTTGAATCCAACGATAAATAGCCGATGCCGAACTTGCGGCACTCCAAAATCATATGCATTAAGCTCACCGTTAAATATCCAAAAACCGGCTCCATCAAACAGCTGTCTAAAGTGAGCCAATTCATCGGCATGCATCTTGTGACCGAGTCCCAGAACGTTTTCAAAAACAAAGAAGTCCAGGTTGAACGCCTGGTTCAGGTTCGTAAGCAGCTCAGCATAGTGTTTGGACAGCTCAGCACGCGGATCATCTGCAGTCTTGTGGCCGTTGCTGAGAGAGAAGGCCTGACATGGAGGACCTCCAATTGCCCCGATTGGCCTCGGCTCTCCAGGCAATTCCAGCACGCGCTCCACAAGAAACTCTGGGGATACCTCCGACAAGTCTTTCTTGATAACAGGAACGGTTGGATGATTTGTGTGGAAAGTATTAACAGCGGCCGAATCTCCATCCACCGCCAAAATTGGAGTGAAACCGGCTCGCATGAAGCCGGTATCCAGTCCCCCGGACCCGGAGAATAGGCTTACAACGGGCAGAAATTCTTCGCATTCATATTCCATTGGAGACGGCGATTTTAGCACTGTAGAGGCACTAAAAATATCGAGTGGCTCCGGACGGTGAGTCAGGGCCGAATTGAACGAAGAACATTTCGCCGCTTTCAAGCCGGATGGAACGCTCTCAAAGGCGTACTAGGTCTCTATTTCACCCGTTCGTGAACCGACAAGGAAGCCTGGGGATGGACGGTGCAAACAACCGAATGGCTAGCAGAACGTCGGAGGTCAGCCAAAACGAAGGTTCGGGTAGAGGGGTACTGTCCAGCCTGACGCGCGTTACGAGAAACCGAACTTCTTGGGTAAGTTGGGATCACGCTCTTGCTCCGGAATAATCCGCAGTTTGACGAACGGCGGGAAGCGTTTCGAAATGAAGACGGCAAGCATGGCCTCCGCCTCCTGCCACGCGGAATCGAAAAGGACCTGAGCGACATCCGGTTTGTAGTAATCCATAAACTCGGTGCGAGGGTGATTTTGGTGCTCCAGAAAATTGTTGCGAATCGCCGCCAACTTTTCCGTTGATACGCGAACGTTTTTCAACCAATCCCCGAACGTGGGAAGCTCTGGGTATTTCTGAACGAACTCCTGGCAGCCCTTTTCAAATGCCTTGTCTTGCTGGAACAGAAATCCAATGTCATAGCCGATCGCCTTGGCGGCGGCCTGGGTTCTGTCCTTTAGCGCTCTCACAAGGTAACGGTAGAGGTCGTCGTAGTTTTTGAAGTTGTCGGCAATTCCCGCGTCCGCATCCGGCTTATGAATTTTCCTCAAGGAGAGAAACGCAGGAAGCACACAGTCCATGTAAATCTCCATGATGATGTTCTTGATCTCAATCCGCTTGGTAGGTTCGAGCAGAGTGGCATTGACCAAGTCCGTTAGACCAAGGAATGCTGCGGTAAACGGCTCTTTGGTTCCAACACTGGCATATTTCTGAACCACGAACTTGCCGTCGGGCATCGAGGACTCCTATCTGGAACTGACCTTTGGCGATTCGAAATGGCTTCGCTCACCTAGAAAAGAATCCGGTCTCGCGGTGCAACATCTTCTGAAACTTTTTCCGCGTGGAATACTTGCCGTAGAGAGAGACCGCCCGTGAGAGCTTCTTCGGGTCCATCCCTTTGGCTTTTTCGCGAACGCGAGAAAGAACGGCATCTCCATCCTCCGCAAGGTCGCCTAGTTCATTAACAAGATCGACCAGCAGAAACTCAGGAGAGAGTTGCTTTGGAACATTCATACGGCGTTCGAAGGTGACCATTCGATTGCCAAGCGGAAATGTCCCGTGCCGCTTCTGGTTGTAGACAACCCGTTTGTTGTAGAGCTGCGTTGTCCCAAGTCCCAACTGGTTGTAGGCATTCGGGGAGGTCAGTACAAACCGATCTGTCTTCAAGAACGCTTTCACCAGCTCGTGTTCGTCCGCAGGAGCCTCTCCAAATGCAAACTTGAGAGGACTGTAATATAAGCCGGTACGGAGTTTCTGGAGGGTCCCGTCGACAGTGAGTTC